>JALWSL010000244.1:1767-7027 GCA_027080405.1 Planctomycetaceae bacterium | reverse complement strand
ATGCTCGGGAACAATGGCAGCGAGCGCGGCTAATGTCGCAGCATCGATCTGAATGGATAGCAACTCCCTGTTGAAATTACCGACGGAATTCAATTTGGAATTCAGCCTGTTACGAATTCGTTTGATTTCCCCTTTCAGCATTTCCTCACTGATATATTTATCCCAACTGGCTGCCGTATTGACCTCCTTTCCGGAATCTGCATCCGCTGCCGGCTTTTTCATTTTTTCCGATGTCTTCCCCGCAACCGAATCGGGAGCCGAATGGTCAGGCGTCGCACTGGTACTGTTCAGCATCGTTCCATCTGCTGCCACTTGCAATGGGCGATCGAAAAAGACATCGTAAGGGATACCATCCACATATTTCTGCCCCGCTTTTTCTTTCGAGGACGACTTTCCAGATTTTTTAGCAGCAGGCTGTTCAGTTTTGGCGGAACCATCTTCAGATACATTTTTTTTCTGACCAGATGCCTGGGAATTCTGACTCGCCTTCGGTGTCTCCCCATCGGAACCACACCCCTGCAACAGGGCCACACAAAGCAGCGTAAGACAGATTGCCGTCCAACTGAAATTTCGTATCTCACCCGATAGTTTCATTCTTGCTGATATCCCGGTTCTGTTGTCTCTCAAATGAACTCCCAACGCCTGCTACTTCTCCAGATATCTGTATTTTAGAGCCGGGACCAATGAACGTGAAGTTATTTTACCTCGATCCATTCTTTTTTTTCTGCACTTTCCAGAATCGATTCGATCACTTTCATGTTGCCAATCGCATCATCGAGTGGTGTGGGCACCGGAGTATCGTTCAAAATCGCCTCGGCGAACAGTTCTGCCTGGATGGTGTACTGGTTGCAAATTGGAATATCAATTGCTTCGAGTTCCTCTCCCTTTTGGAGCCAGGTTTTACAGGGACGGTCGATCGGGGCATTGAATGGAATTTCAATTTCAAAACGCCCTTCCGTTCCGAAGATATTCACTCGCTGATAAGGCACCATTTGTGTTGAGCAGGAAAATGTTGCGGTCGCCGAACCAAAATCGAGAATCGCGCTGGCAAACCGATCCACCTTGAATTCGGGGTCGAATTCCACTTTCCCGATCACCCGTTCCGGTTCCCTTTCAAACAGAAACCGGGAAAGCGAAATGGGATAGCAGCCGATGTCCATTAAACCGCCGCCTCCCATGCCAGGCTGGTTGCGAATGTTTTCGGGATCCCGATTGAAGTAGGAAAAGACAGAATCGATGGTACAGATCCTGCCCAGTTCGCCCGTTGTGACCAACTCCTTGGCTTTTTGCCATTGTGGATGGTGACGATACATGAACGCCTCCATCACCTTCAAACCGGGATGTGCAGCCGAAGCTTCCAGCAATCGCTGCGCATCATTGACATCCAGACCCAGCGGTTTTTCACACAATACATGCTTGCCCGCCTGTAGAGCCTGGATCGACCAGTCCACATGCAGATGATTCGGCAACGGATTATAAATCGCGTCGATTTCAGGACTGGCAAGCAATTGTTCATATGACCCGAAACTGTTTGCAATCCCAAGTTCACTTGCAACCTGTGAGGCCCCCTCTGCACTTCGAGAGGCGATCCCCACAACACGACAATTCTCTGCTTTTTGAATAGCCGGAATAACCTGTTCCGTTCCAATTTTGGCGGTGCTTAAAATTCCCCAGCGGACTGTTTTCATCTCGATAAATTTTCTTAAACAGAACAACAAGCGGTACAATGGAAGGAGCAACCGAAGAGATGCCCATCTGCCAATAGTGCAAGACTCCACCAAAAGCTGATAAAACGCCCCCTCTTTCAGTCAACTTCAATCAATGAAGCCGTTTTCAACGAAAAAGAGCAAGACCGATAATAATTGGATCGGCTCCAAATATCCAATAAGCCCGACAGCACACCTGTTTCCCGGAATCAAATTTCCCGGAATCAAAGCCAACGATCGTCCTTTATTGTCGGAACGTCTTCAGATCACCTGAAATTTCAGTTGACTTCGGTTTTGGCAATTTTATCCTGTTTCCATCTTTTTTTTGCAATTTTGGGTAATTCAAGACTAATTGTATGATTTTTTGTTGATATGACGGCTGATTCTCGATATTACAGTGTGGTGGGGAAGCATTGTGATCCCAACTTGTTCCGAGTTGCTACCAATTCTTCTTTCGAGTTTGCAGGTCACATAAGGACGGGTGCCGTCGCGTTCCCTCTTTTTCCGGGGCTGTTTCAGGCCCTTCATTCTATTCTTCTCTAAGGAGTCAGTTTCTATGAATGTTCGTCATCACTCTCCTCTGCGTAAAGGCTTTACGCTCATTGAACTGCTGGTGGTCATCGCGATCATCGCCATCCTGGTGGCCCGGCTGCTGCCGGCTGTACAACAGGCTCGTGAGGCCGCAAGGCGTTCTTCGTGCAAAAACAACCTGAAACAAATCGGCCTGGCCTTGCACAACTACCATGACACTCATGGTACATTCCCTCCAACACAAATCTTCACTTACTACCCAACGCCAGGAAGCCTTTCAGGAGGCTTGCCTCGAAATCACTCATGGATCTCCATGATCCTGCCCATGTTGGAACAGGCTACTCTGTATGATCAGATTAATTTCTCTCTCCCGATGTATGACAACAGTACTTCCCAGTTCCAGCTGACGTCATCGGGCAATCCGATTGTCGCAACCCAAATTTCAACCTTGCAGTGTCCTTCGGATCCGGGTTTCAGCGGTAACACCAGTATTTCGCATGGAGTTTCCCACACGAACTACGCCGGTGCTACCGGTTGGGACTGGTGGTATCGTTCGAATCACCCCGTCTCAGGTGTCTTCCAGAACGGTGGTAACACGAGAATTCGTGACATCACCAAGGGAACGTCTACAACCATCATGGTTGGTGAAGTCTCTACACAAGGCTTTGCACCGAATCCCGGCATTGCAGGTCACACAAGAAATGGTGGCGGGTCTCCGCGTACAGGTGGATCTGGAAATGCTGTTTTCCGTGCCGCTCTTATCGCGCCTCAAACAAACAGTGATGTAATGGGTAACAAGCAATGGACACGACCCGATGGTAACGTCGCTGGTTTTTGGTGGAGAGCTGCTCCATATATGTGTCAGCCGACGTACTTGGCCTGTTTTGGTCTCAACAATAACTGGCCAGGTGCAAGTAGTCGACACACCGGAGGTGGGCAATTCCTCTTTGCAGATGGCTCCGTCAAATTCCTGAACGAGAGCATCCAGCATAGTGCGGCCTGGCCAACCAACAGTCTTTGGCAATCGTTGCACTCTACCCAGTTGCAAACGGGAATGGTTATTCCTAACGGTAACTACTAGGATTGAACAGGGGGTAGTAGTTACCTCTTGCTTCTCCAATTGGAGTTGACCAAATCAGAAGTCGCCTGGTGTTATCTGTTGACACCAGGCTTCTTTTGGATTGAGGCTTTCATCCCATGAGTCGCTAGCTGGAATCCTGTATGTTTTTTTGATAGGCTGGCAGCGGCTGTGTGCTGGATTCTAAATTTGGTGTCTTGGAAAATCGACTGCCGTGCCAGCATGTGAGCATTTTAGGCATTATTCAAATACAACCAGAGAGGAGATTTACTGATGACTAGAAGCAACAGATTGTTTGGCCTGTTTGCGGTCGCCTTGATCAGCGCTCAGTTACTTGGATGTACTGGCAATGATGGCAAGCTTGATTTAGTGAGTGTGAAAGGAAAGGTAACACTCGACGGAAAACCGTACGGTCCAGCAACCCTCACATTACAGCCAACTGCCGGAGTAGAAGGTGATAAGCGCCCGGTTGTTGGAGGGGTTGTGGAAGCAGATGGCAGTTACGCCCTGACAACCTACGAAACTGGTGACGGTGCACCTGTCGGGGAATATACCGCCACACTCGGCGCACCACAATCGAGTGGAGATGGCACAACAGACCCTACACAAGAAGCAATGGCAGCCATGGGTGGTGGCAATGCTCCCTCAACGGCACCACTGAAAGTCACGGTTCCCGAGGGAGGTAGTGAATCTCTTGACCTCAAGTTTGTCAGTACCAAGAAAAAGAAAGTCCCAATGGTTGGCGGCGCTCCTGTTCCGCAATAACAGGCAGCAATCATACCCAAAGCCGGTTGCAGGGGAGAGTCACCGTAAATGACTTTTCCCTGCCTTGCTATTGGGGCCTGGCTGAATCTCGGGCCCCCGAATCAAACCTTCGCCTCCATTGGTAATACGTGTCAGACGACTTGGGGGGCTGATTGCAAAAACTCCGAATTTGGCCTGTCCTGCTCCCCGTATTTCGGCAAAAGAAATCTGCAAGCAACTGATCCCCTTCCGCCATCATGAGCCATTGGATGATTCTCCAATTATTCCTTTGAGGCCTCAAACATGATCTTCAAACAGATCTTACGCTCCCGGACAGGGCTACTTGTTACGCTTTTTGTTTCCGTTGCGATTGTTGGATTTATCATCAAAGGCCTGCCTTTTGACAATAAGGACGGGCAAGGAGAGTCACAGAAGCTCTTTCTACAGGCTGAGAAAGCAATCCACAGTAACGACTTGATTACCGCGAAGCAGTATCTGGAACAGTGCCTGGAACACGACCCGCAACACGTCATGGCACGCCTTTATTACGGGCAACTTTTGCGGGAAGCTGGCGAAACTGATAGAGCACTTGAACTTTGGCAGTCAATCCAACGTGGCTCTCCTTCGGAACTGGCAACCGCTCGTTTTTTAGAGGGAAGTGTCGCCATTGAACGCGGTCGCGTCGATCTGAGCCGTGACCTGCTAATTGAAGCGATCCAATTAAAACCTGATTACCTGGAAGCCCGCGAAAAGTTGCTACTCGTCTATCGGATGCTCAGACGCGCCGACGCAATGGTGGAACAGATCAATCACATTAGTCGTTTAAGGCGGCTGAGTGTCCAGGAACTGGTTTTCCGGACGATTCCATTTGATGCAGGGTTCCCTCCCGAGGAGTCAATCAAGGTATTAAACATTACCCTGAAACATAATCCAAAGGATCTGGATAGCCAAATTGCCTTTCTTTCCACTTTGCGAGAGGAGGGCGAATTCCAGCAGGCTTTGGACTTCATTCAGTCAATCCCGGGCAGCAAGCAGCAAAGCAGTGAATTACTCGCCCAGCATATTTTGGTTCTGTTGGCATTGGAGCAGACAGCCAAAGCAAATAAGCTATGTGAGCTCGTGAAGTCTCAACATGAAACGCCCGTTACCCTGCTTGAGGCATGTGGTCGTGTTGCCTACCAACTGCAACATTGGGAAACCG
>JALWSL010000244.1:0-1757 GCA_027080405.1 Planctomycetaceae bacterium | reverse complement strand
GCCCAATATTTTCTTCAACTTTACAGAACGAATCCCAACTACCGGGAAGGTTGTTACTATCTCGGTCTGGCTCTCCGGCGTTTGGGACATGAAAAAGAGGCCAATCGAGCGTTACAAAGAGCCGTCCTGCTGGATAACGTGCATCGTCTTTGTGTTCGATTGACCCAAAAGAATAATACTGGTCAAGTTGACAACACTGCCCAAAAAGGCCATCTCCCGATAATTTATGAAGAAGTTGCTGTGAATCTTGAAAAAATGGGGCGATACCTCGAGTCAGCAAATTGGTATTTTATGGCATGTGAACTGACGCCGCAGAACGCCGAGTTAATCGCCCGATATCAGGCTGTTCGTTCGCTAGCCATCAATTCACCATCTATTTCACCCGACAAAATGGAAATAGATCTGGCCGGGAAGCAGAGCACTGAATCCCAAACCGGTGAAATGCATCAGAAAACAGACGAAGCAGCATCAGGAAACAATCATTCGCCCCAAATCCGGTTTGTCGACATACACGAACAGGTGGGAATCAATTTTTCCTACTTCAATGGTGAAACCGGATTCCACCATCTCATTGAAAGTATGGGGGGAGGTGCTATTGTCATCGATTACGATAGCGATGGGTGGGACGACATCTATTTTCCCCAAGGCTCACGTCTACCATACAACCCGGATTCCTTCGAGCATACCGACCGCCTGTTTCGCAACGTTCAAGGTATAAGATTTCAGGATGTCACAGACCGGGCGGGACTGGGAGGAAATCGATACGGCTTGGGAGGAGTTGCAGGGGACTTCAATAACGACGGTTACGATGATCTGTTTGTTTCAAACCTGGGACACAATTCCTTCTATATCAACAATGGAGACGGATCATTTACAGAAATGGCTACCGGGCCAATATTCGATCAACAGGAGATGAGTACCTCGGCCGCGGCGGCTGATTTCAACAATGATGGGTTGCTGGATCTGTACATCACCAATTATGTCTCACAAATGAAAACGTGTCCGCTGCCCGATGGCTCATACTTGCCATGCGATCCCGCCAATTTCGATGGACAACCGGATCGACTGCTGCTTAATAAGGGAGACGGAAGTTTTACCGATGTTTCACATTCGGCAAGAATAGATCTTCCTCAAGGCAAGGGATTGGGAGTTGTTGCATGCGATTTCAATTCTGATGGGCGATGTGATATCTATGTTTCCAACGACGGTGTCCCCAACTTTCTGTTCCGCAATATGACCCAACCGGGCGATAAAATACCCCTCTATGAAGAAGTAGGCCTTGCTTCGGGTACTGCACTGGATGAAAGAGGACAGGCTCAGGCTGGAATGGGAATCGCACTGGCCGATTTCGATCAGGATCGGCGACTGGATTTGTATGTCACCAATTTCTACCTGGAACATAATGCGTATTACCATAATGAGGGAGAGTTTCTATTCAGTGACGAGACGCGAAAAGCCGGCCTGTTCGAACCCACAATATCATTGCTCGGATTTGGCACCCAAGGATACGACTTCAACGGGAATGGCTACCCGGATTTATTTGTAGCCAATGGCCATATCATGCAGGACAAAACAGGCAAACAACCGTGGAAAATGCCCGCCCAAATTTTCCAAAATCAGGGCAACAATACCTTCATCGAAACCTCAGATACTGCGGGGGACTATTTTCAGCAAAAAAACCTGGGGCGCGGTGTTGCCCGCATCGATTGGAATCACGACGGAAAAATGGATTTGGTTGTTGCTCACCAAAACCGTTC
>JALWSL010000243.1 GCA_027080405.1 Planctomycetaceae bacterium | reverse complement strand
GGGCAAAGGCCTGCTGATATGCTTCCGGATGCCATTTCCCTTCCAGTAAGTGAATGCTATCCTGTTGCAACAAGGTTCCCCGGCGATAGTACAAATTGACCAGTGCCTTGTTGTAATCGACAAGACTTTGATGATAGGCATTCTCAGCTGCCGCGAGCGACTCCTGTGCACGCAAATAACGGTCGAGGGTGTTTGCACCGGAGCCTACCTGGAGTTCCTGTCCAATCATTTTTACCCGTTCGAGAGCCGCCGCTCTCCGACTGTAGTTGGAAACTGCTGTTGCGTACGTTCGTTCGATATCCTGAAATGCGACAGCCAATTCATGCCCGATTTCCAACTCCTGGGCAGCAAGAACCTTGCGTGCTTTCGTCAAACGGAGTTCAAGATTGCTCACCTGTGATTTCGCCAGACGCAAGCCGAACGGAACGGTGTATTCGAAACCGAAATCCCAGCCGGTTTGATCTCCCTGTGCGAGTTTTTCATAGAAGGAATTTCGATCTCCCCCAAATATATCCCGATCACTCCTGCTGGCCAGCGTGTCCCCAAAGCCATTTGCTCTGGCTCGGGCAACCAGATCGAAGCGGGGTCGCGCGAAGTTTTTCGCCGCTCCAAGTTGCAGTTCCAGCGATTTGATATTCCATTTCTGACGACGCAGTTCAACCCGTTCTGTCAGTGCTTCGGCCAGACAGTGATACCAATCCACCTGTATTTTGGCGGTAATGGGGTTCATCGATGGGCGAATAATCCTGTTGTCGTTGATCGGTAGCCCCATCAGATTCCGTAAACGCTGCTCGGTGGCATACAGATTCCCCAAAGCTGTTTCGGCCTGGGCTCTTGTTTCGAAATAACGGTCTCTGGCTTGTGCCTCTTCCGAATTGCTGAAACCACGCACTCCTCCGAGACGCCTTTTGGCATCTGCGACCCGCCAGGTGTCAAGAGCCGTGTTGCGGGCAGTTACCGCGGTATCGAAATTTCGGTATGCCAGGTAGAGATCCCAATATGTGTCTTCGACCCCCTTGACCAGATTGCGGACATTCGCTTCAAAATTGGTAATTGAAATATCTGCGTTGATTCGTGCGATCAGAACACCGTTGCTCACCCCCGCAATACTGGCAAAGTTGGCATTGAGCGGGCCTGCAACGCGCACGAAATCCGGGCCTGACCCCGCGAGCAATTGTTGGCGGTATTCTGCCTGGAGATTTCCGGTAAAGACAGAGGGAAAGGGGTTTGTCGTGACATTGGTTCCCAGCGAATTGACCTGATGGCTGACTGTAAACTGTGCACCGTAGCCAAACTGTTTTTTCAGGGAGGTATTGAAATTCACGGTATCCTGCAGCAATGTCGGTACCGCGTTGCTGTTCTGATTGATTTCATTTCGTCCCCAGAACATCGACGTGGCCCACGTGGTATCGAAGGCAGCCAGTGCTGCTTCTGTTCCGACACCACCGAATAAAACCCCGGAATCCCGGATGGCCGGATCGTAAACGGAAGCGACATTCAGCGGATTGGCCAGCAGATTGTTTTGCGGGCTTAAAAACTGTCCGGAGGTGCGAATGATCTCGCTGTTCGCCAGTGCCAGATGGATTGCCTCTTCAATTCCCAAGTCCCAAATTTCGTCCCGTTCCCGATCTGCCAGTGTTCTGGGAGGAGCCGTTGTTTCGATCCCCTCCGGAGAGGGCTGAGCAACATCGGGATGATCAATTTCCTGCATATTTTCCCGATACTGTTCCTGGTGCGGTTTTTCTTCCCCAAGATACCACCAGGTGTTCAGGCCCGTTTTGCAGCCGGAAGTAAAAAGCAACAACATCGCCAGCAGTAGATTCAACGGCTTCCACGTTTTCAAGCGATTCAGCGAAACCACAATTCACCCCGTTCCCTGCTCACTACGGTCAATATTGATCGACAGGTTCCAAATTACTGGAACCCCGGCAAACCGGCAGGATCCCCCCTTCCGGAATAAGCGCATCGTTTCCTACAGTCGCTATCGGCGTTACAATTGGTATATATTCACACGAGTCGTGGATATTTACCAAGATTTTCAAATAGCAAAGCAAACCGGCTCCGTTACGATCAGAAGGCAATTGGGGCCCGACATCCGTGATTTGTGGTGATCAATTGGCAGGCTGAAGGCATCTGTCTTGTTGAACTCGTGACGGGGATTCCCGGTGTCGCCGATTCATTCTGAACAACGTAAGTGAAATGAACCGTAGGAAATTTGCTCAAGACTCAAAAAGTAACCGTTGGCAAATATGAATAACGCACCACGATATACGCAAAAATGGTTCGAACAGGCATACCTGGCCTGTCGTCCCCAACTGCGAGCGTTTATCCGAAGTGCGATCTTTTCCGCTGAAGATTCAGAAGACGTGATGCAGGAGGTCGCCTCAATCGCCTGGGAAAAAATCGAAACACTGCAGTCAAAGGAGCAATTTCAGCCCTGGCTGTTTGGAATTGCCAAAAACAGGGTGATGAAATACTGCACAAAGATGGCGAAACGGAAAACCCGTTCCGTCTCCCCGGAAGCACTTGATGCACTTTGGTGGGAACAGGCGATCACCGTTGGGGTGTCGCAAGAATCTTTGCTGGATGCCCTGCAAACCTGCCTGTCAAAGTTGTCGCCTGAACACCGAAAACTTCTCTTTGACAGGCACCAGCCAAATGTCACCAATCGCATGATTGCTCAAAGGGAGGGTTGTTCGGAATCAAAAATAAGTAGACTGATGAACAGTATTTACGCCGGGCTTATGAAATGTATCCACAAAATTCAGGAAAATCAGTAAATAAATTGCAACAATGCAATTTTAAGAGGAAGTTATTAATGGCTGTTGTTGTATGCGGGCGAGGTTTGGGAACAGTTGACTTTCAGCGTTTGGAAATCCGGCTTGAAGTTTGTTGAGCTTCCACGTGAATCGGGAAGACTGAGGCGGGCTTCACTGGTCTCGGGCGGCGGTTTTCTGGGCTGCATGCCTCAAATAAGAGGAGTTGGGGCGTTTTTTAACATGATAGAGAGGGCGGTTAGGCGGTGGAGTAGATCGCTGTCAGGGGAATGGCATGACAAATCTCAACAAACCAACGACAAAATTGGAATTGCTGGCCCTTTTCGGGAAGGCTCGTGATCAGGAGCTTGAGCAGTCCGAGGCTGAGCTTCTCAACGCTCTGTTGATCTCCGATAACAGCATTCGTGGTTTGTACCGTGGATTCGTCGCTGTGCAATCCGGGCTGGAAGAAATGGCGAAGACTGAAATCGAAAAAATCAACCGCACCAACAGCAATATGGCGATTATCAATGATACCGTTTCGGATATTCCTGTGGTGGAATCTCCCGATTCAGAAATTGATGATCTTTAGAAGAATTGATTCAGGCGGCGTTGCATCGCGGCAAACAGGATCGGGCCGGCAAGCGGAACCGGAACTCCTGAACCGACTTTCAGTTTCCGAGTGATTTCCGTGTCTCTGCAATGAGCGACAGGAGAGCATTCTGGGGATCTGCAAATTTCTTCAGGCCTTCCTGCATCAATGTTTCTTCCAGGTGTTGGAAGTCGACAAGGCGATCAATTTCGTCCAGAACTTCCCGGGCTGGCAGTTGATCAACCTGACGAGTGAATATTTTTCCTGTCATGGCCTGAATCGCCTCATTGGTAGCCGGTGGATTTGTTTGAATATCCGATCCCGCCAGGGCGGAGACATACTTGTCCTTTGGATCTTCCGGTTTTTTCGTGCCAGTGCTGGCAAAAACGATTTCCTGATCGAGTGGCAAATTTTTGTCTGCCCAGAATGATTGATTTTTCTGCCAGATTCGCTTCGCATTCACGATGCCAACTTCTCCCTGGGCATCTGTTGAAAGTTCAGGTACGTGTTGCTCGGTGTAGACGTCGATGCGACTGATGAAAATGCTGTAGACCGATTTCAATTTCTGTTGCCCACTGCGGCGTTGCGCGCCTCGCCAGACAGCATCTCTCGCCAGTTCGTATTGGCGATCCGAGAAAATGAGTGTCACATTCACCGTGACCCCCTGGGCCACCCTTTCTTCAATAGCCGCCAACCCGCCCGGCGTTGCTGGTACCTTGATCATCCGGTTTTCGTGCCCGGCTGACCATTTCTTCGCCAAATCGACATATTTTCGCGATTTTTCCTCAACACTCAACAGGCAGGATTCTGCCTCCAAAAGTGGGTCAAGTTCGAAACTGACATATCCATCGTTTCCCGAGGTGCTGCGAAAAACATCCGCAAAAACATCCTGTGCATTTTTGACAAGCTGATCTGTCATCCTCCAGGCGACTTCGTCATCGCTGAGATCCTCAGCAAGAAGTGAGGCGAGTTGCGCATCAAAACGGCCTGTCTTGAGCAAATTGGTGACGATAATCGGGTTTGACGTCGCTCCCGTGGCCCCCAATGCCCTGTTTTCAAGGACAAGATCAGGATCAATGCTATCGAGCCAAAGTTTTGTTCCTGTTGCAATCAAACTTTCGAGAGGCGTCATGGAAAAGTCTTTCGTTATAATTCTTTCATTACCGGAGAGGGACGAATTTCAAGCATTGCAACCCCGTCATTCTTGCAACTCCGTCATTCTATTGAACGGTTTGTTTATCATCAACAGGAGATGTTTTGCTACGCTATGCTAGTGGTGAGAGGAAAAATCAGAATTGGTTGGTCCAGCAACGTAAACATCGCTTTCGTCGCTGCTGTCAATTCTCATCAAGACAGAATTGATAGAAAATTTCCGCCGCTTTCTCCAGTTGGTCGATTTCGATGTACTCATCGTTGGTATGGGCCTGTGAAATTGAACCGGGGCCAAACACGACAGCAGGGATGCCCGAGGCCCCGACAGGGGAAGCGTGAGTGCAGTAGGAAACACCGACAGCACGATGCTTGCCATCGACCCGTTCGATACAATTCAGCAACCGTTTCGTTATCCAGTCGTTGTTGTGATTACCCAATGCGGGATAATCGATCCAGGGTTTTTCGAACTCTATTTCAAAATCAATCTGGCTGTCAATAAATTTGAAAACGTCCTGTAAAAACTCTTGCGAATCTTCTCCGGGAATCAGTCGCCGATCCACTTCGATACTGCAATGATCCGGCACCGTATTCACACTCATTCCGCCGGTTATTCGTCCGACGCTGATTGTTGCACCGCCACATAACGGATGGGGTTGTATTGAATCTTGCAGCCTGCCGGCATATTGTTCCAGCAGTGAAACGACACGGGCCATGCGGTAAATTGCATTGATCCCCTGCGTCGGTTCCGAACTGTGACAGGCCCGACCTGCTACGTTGATGCGAAAACGGAGAACTCCCCGATGGGCAACAACGACATCCAGTTCAGTCGGCTCGATGATGAGGGCGGCATCGGGAGGAGTCTGAATCAGGCGTGACCGCCGGTTTGGTTCCTGCCAGCATTTGACCAGATCGTTAATGCCGATTGTGGTCGCCTCTTCGTCACACGTGCAACTGAGGATGACATTCGCGGCTTCGGGAGGTTTTTCCTGCACCAGTTTCCGAAATGCCCAGAGGGCAGCAGCCATTCCGCCTTTAACATCGCAGGCACCACGACCGGAAATTCTCCCATTTTTTATGATCGGCTCGAATGGCGGGATCGTCATGCCATCAACCGGAACGGTATCCTGATGGGCATCGAGCAGCAGCACCGTCTTCGAGCCGGGAGATTCGTATCGGGCAATCACGTTTGCTCGACCTGGGGCAACTTCGATGCGCTCGTAATCCGCACCGATCGACTGAAAAAACTCCTCCAGCCAGTCGCTCATCTTTTCTTCAAGATATAACTCACCGGTCAGGTCTCGGCCCATCGGGTTAACACTGGGAATCGATATCAATTGACAGAGAATGTCTGTCGTGGAGGCCGGCATATTGAAATTGTGCATCGCAGGAATTCGTTTGCAGGCCCGAGACGAGAGGAGCCGTAATTCAGGTTCGTGTTGGTGAAGAAAGCGAAGTCGAAAAACCCCGGGGACATCATAGCCAATAGAGCCCACAAGAGCGACACAACCAACCGGGAGAATATGTGACTACTGAAAATTCGACCGATAAAGCCCTGCTCGCTTAACGGAAGATTTTGACATGACCACCAACCGGTATGGATGGCCATAATGCACCGGTCTGTTCGATACGAATGGGGACGGTGGGCGTGTTTACGAGTGTGGAATCTCCAGTCTGCTCTGCGGTAAGAGCAACGTGCGTAACAATCCCGGTTCGTTTTTCGCCGTTTGGAAACAGGCATTTCACAGTCGATTCCACCTGGAACTTTCCGACGACCGAGCAGGGGATGTGAGCCACAATGTAGGCCTCCTCCATTTGATAAAGCTCTGCAATCGCTTCTCCAGCGGCAACTCTTTCCCCCGGATGAACGCGATAATTGGAGATCGTTCCCTGTTCTGGCGAATAGATCTGCAGTTGGGACTGGCGGTGCTTCAACTCATTCAGTTCGGCTTTTGCCTGGTTCAGTTGAATTTCCACTTCTGTCAAGCCGTTCGCCTGTCTCACTTTTTCCAGAAGATTTTTCTTCTGCGTCTGCAATTCATTCAGTCTTTGTGAGCAGATTTCCAATTGTTCTTTCGCTACTTCAAAGGCATTCAGAGCGGCTTCTTCTTTCAACAGAGCGTCGATCTTCGTATCAGTCAGGGAAGAAGAACTGCTGATCGGTAGCGAGTTGATGACTGGTTCCAGCGAAGCTGTTTTCTGTTTGGGAGAATCATCAATTTGCTTCTGTTCACGGGCATCCCGCCACGCCATCAGTTCTATTTCGTGGAGGTATTTTTTCTGAAGCAGATCGGCCGTTTGCAATTGTGTCGCGTAAATATCTCCATCAAGTTCACGAAGCAGGTCGTGCAGTTTGACATCTACCTCCGCCTTCAATGCGCTCAATTTCGCATCAAGGCGAGCGACTTCTCGTTGTTGTGATTGGATTTGTTGATCCAGATTGTCATCAGATAATGTGCAGACCAAAACCTGAGGATCAATCTGCGTTCCTTCTTCGACAGCCCATGATTGCAACATGCCCCCGACTGGTGCACGCACCACGAC
>JALWSL010000242.1 GCA_027080405.1 Planctomycetaceae bacterium | reverse complement strand
CAACCGGAAGGGATAAAATCCTGTTCTGTGGATATCACGGTTGGCACGACTGGTACATGGCATCGAATCTTTCCCGTACTCCCGGCCTGGATGAGCATCTCTTTTCAGGTATTGAGCCGATCGGTGTGCCACGATCGCTGGAGGGAACCGCTCTTGCTTTCCCGTATAACGACCTGGAGACACTTGAAAAGTTGCTGGAAGAAAATCGTGGCGAAGTCGCCGCGATCATCATGGAGCCATTTCGGTCCGAATTGCCTCCGGATGGATATCTATCCGGTGTGCAAAAGCTGGCCCGGAAGCATGATGTGCTTCTTGTTTTCGATGAAGTGACGACCGGCTTCCGGTTGGCCCATGACGGTATTCAGTCGGTCATCGGCGTTGTGCCCGATATGTCCGTTTTCGCCAAATCGATTTCCAACGGTTACGCGATGGGGGTTGTTGCGGGCAAGCGGGAAGTGCTCTCGCCCGCCGCTCAGATGTTTATTTCCAGCACATACTGGGGTGAAGCCGTCGGCCTGATTGCCGCACTGACGACGTTGCGCGAAGTCAAAAAGAGAAATGTTCCTGCGATAGTCCAGAACATCGGCGAGCAATTGAAATCCGGATTGACCGGAATCGCAAGGGAAGTCGGCTTGCCGGCGGTCTGCCGGGGAATTTCCATTCATCCTTACCTTGATTTTCAAGTTGACGATGCCGAAACCAAATCAAAACTCAGCACGCTTTATATTCAGGAAATGGCAAAGCGGGGATGTCACGGTTACACCTCGTTCTATTTGAATGCCTCCCAGGGAGATTCTGAAATAAACCAGACCCTGGAAGCCGCTCGTGAAACCTTTAGCCTGCTTGCGGAAGGCCTGAACGAAAACCGACTCGATGATCTTCTGGAATGTGTTCCCAAACAGGAATACTTCCAGCGACTGGTACATTGAGGAGTGTTATTAAAGAGCGTCATTGAAGAGACTCGTTCCCTCCGCGATCGCCCCAGGAGATACCCAACCGCCCCAAAAGATTCCCTGGCTGGAAACGCACCCGTCTGGAAAAGTGGACGGAAGCAGGATTGACGGAGCGGTTTTCAAGTGCGTCAAACCCGCAATTCTTCGTTTTCAGCTGTCAACTCATCTGCATACTGGGTGCGGATTGGTCGGATGATTTCGCTGATGAATTCATCGACCTGTTCAGGAGCACGGCCAATATATTTTGAGGCGTCCAATGCGGCGCTGAGATCAACCCTGGCAAATTTTTCGTCCTTTTTCAGCCGTTCGATCAGGTCGTTGCTTCCCCCCTGTTCTTTCACTACTTTGGATGCCTGTTGTGAGTGGATGCGAATTCGTTCGTGCAATTCCTGTCGATCTCCTCCCGCGGTCACACCGGCCATCAGGATTTCCTCGGTCGCCATAAAAGGCAATTCTGCTTGCAGGTGTTTTTCGATCACCTTCGGATAGACAACCAGACCGTCTGCAATGTTCCGATACAGAATGAGTATCGCATCGATAGCCAAAAACGATTGCGGTACGGAAAGTCGGCGGTTGGCGCTATCATCCAGGGTGCGTTCCATCCACTGCGTTGCCATCGTGTAGTCGGCATTTTCCGTCAGTGAAATTGCAAATCGCGACAGGGCACACATTCTTTCGGATCGCATCGGGTTCCGTTTGTACGCCATTGCAGAAGAGCCGATCTGATTTTTCTCGAACGGTTCTTCCAGTTC
>JALWSL010000241.1 GCA_027080405.1 Planctomycetaceae bacterium | reverse complement strand
GGAGGGCGGTGCGCGTCGCCGTCGGGCCATGTGTCCCCGTGCCCGGCAAAAGCTGTTTGCGAGCCAGTTCGATATCGGTGATATCCGCCAGATCGTGCTGAGTGACATGCGGGATAACATTCCAGGATCGGGCCAGGTGTTCTGCTGCCGTTCTTCCGATTTTATTGAGCCGTTCCCGTCGCGTCGGCCCAAATTCCGAAAAATCGGGAAGCGGCGCTGCCGCGACCGGCCCCGCTGATGTCGCCGGTGCGGTCAGTCTCTGCTTGACATAATTCTGCACATCTTCCTGAGTGATCCGTCCTCCCGGGCCACTTCCCTTGACATCGTAAAGATCGACACCAAGATCACGCGCCATTCTGCGTGTCGCAGGGCCAGCCGGTGCAGGCGGACGATCTTCGTTCGTCCCTGATACTGAAACTGAAGCAGCAGGAGCAGCCGCTGTAGTCGGGGTGACTGTAGCTGCTGGCTCAACCGGTTTGGGCGGCTCGCTTGCCTGCTTCGCCGCAGTCTTTTCGGGTTCGGGAGCGGATTGTGCTTCAGTCTCGGCGGCAGGTTTGTCGTCCGGTTTGGCCTCAACGGGAGTTTCCGCGGGAGCTTCTGCATCAATCGTCAACAGCGTCGCCCCGATCGGTATTGTGTCGCCGGGTGAAACGTGAACTTTGGTAACGCGTCCTGCATAGGGACATTCTATTTCAGCCAATGCTTTTTCGGTCTCGACTTCAGCTACAACCTGATTGGCCGTAATCGTATCACCTTCAGAGACGAGGATATCCGCCACATCAGCAGATTCAACACCTTCTGAGACTTCGGGAAGTTTGAATTCAATAGACATCCGTAGATTTTCTACAAGTAAAAAGT
This sequence comes from Planctomycetaceae bacterium, assembly GCA_027080405.1. GTDB lineage: Bacteria > Planctomycetota > Planctomycetia > Planctomycetales > Planctomycetaceae > Rubinisphaera. The sequence continues at coordinate 6,203 of JALWSL010000241.1, read as the reverse complement.
TTGATGGTCATCCTGAAAAAGAGGCCCCCCGATCACGCCTTGAGGGGATCAATTTTTTCGGGATCGATTTCCAGATCTCTGAGAGCCTGCGTCAAAACAGATCTTGAAAGATGCCCGTCATCGACCAACCCGACCAGCGTCGAATAGACGATGAAAGAAGCATCAATTTCAAAATGATGCCGCAGAACCGGACGTGTATCACTACGACCGAAGCCATCCGTTCCGAGTGTGATATACGTACCGGGAATCCAGTCGCGAATCTGGTCGGCGACAAGGTGAACATTATCGCTGGAGGCGATAACCGGTCCTTCAACACCTTCCAACGATTTTTCCAGGTATGTCTGTCGGGGTGTTTCGTCGGGATGGAGTCTGTTCCATCGCTGGGTTGCCCGGGCTTCCCTACAAAGCTCACTGTAACTGGTGACAGACCAGACATCGGTGGAGATGCGGTATTTCTCCGCGAGAATCTGCTGTGCTTCGAGAACGCATTGCAAAATCGGCCCGGAGCCAAACAGTTGCGGGCGGACCGGAACAGCTTCGCCATCCACGCTGGACTGCTTGAACCTGTAAAAACCCTTGAGGATTCCCTCTTCAACTCCCTCCGGCATGGGGGGCATGACATAGTTGCCGTTATAAACGCTGATGTAGTAGAAGATGTTTTCGTTCTCCGCATACATCCTTCTTAAACCATCCTGAATGATCACACTCAATTCATAGGCGAACGCCGGATCATAAGCGACCATGTTGGGAACGGTTGTCGCGACCAGTTGCGAATGCCCGTCTTCGTGCTGCAATCCTTCGCCATTCAACGTGGTACGCCCGGATGTCCCGCCGACCAGAAAACCTTTTGCGCGCGAATCTCCCGCCAACCAGATCAGATCGCCCACCCGCTGGAAGCCAAACATACTGTAGTAGATGTAGAAAGGAATCATCTGGACGCCCAGATTGGCATAGGCGGTTCCGGCTGCAATAAAAGAGGAAATCGCTCCAGCCTCGTTGATTCCTTCTTCCAGAAGCTGGCCATCTTTCGCCTCCTTGTAATACATCACCTGAGCACGATCGACAGGCTCGTAAAGCTGGCCCTTGCTTGAATAGATGCCACATTGACGAAACAGCCCTTCCATCCCAAACGTCCGCGCCTCATCGGGAAGGATAGGCACGATCCGCTTGCCGATTTCCTTATCTTTAAGCAACACGTTCAGAATCTGACCGAACGCCATCGTTGTTGAAACTTCTTTCCCCGAACTTCCTTCGTTCACTTTGGCGAATTTTTCCGCTGGCGGAACAGAGAGCGTCTCTGTTGTCGGATGTCGGGACGGCAGGTAACCGCCCAGTTCTTTTCTCCGCTCCTGCAGATATTTATACTCGATGCTGTCTTCCGGAAAGCGATAGAACGGTGCCTTTTTCACATCGTCATCGCTGAGCGGAATTCCGAAGCGGGAACGGAATGAAATCAACTCTTCCTCGTTCAACTTTTTCTCGTTGTGGGTATTGTTCCGCCCTTCTCCCGCCTCACCCAGGCCATACCCCTTGATCGTCTTGGCAAGAATGACCGTTGGCGCGCCTTCGTGCTCAAGAGCAGCCTTATAGGCGGCATGCACTTTCAGCGGATCGTGCCCACCACGTCGCATGCTCTGTAACTGCTCATCTGAAAGATGTTCGACCATTTCCAGCAAATCTTCGTCAACACCGAAGAAGTGTTCTCGAATGTAGGCTCCCGATTCGACGCTGTACTTCTGGTACTGGCCATCTACAATTTCGCCCATCCGTTTGACGAGTTTGCCATCAGTATCCTTTTCGAGAATGGCGTCCCAATCGGACCCCCAAATGACTTTCAGACAGTTCCAACCAGCCCCCCGAAACGCGCCTTCGAGTTCCTGAATGATTTTTCCATTCCCGCGCACAGGACCATCCAGACGTTGCAGATTGCAATTGATGACGAAAGTCAGATTGTCCAGTTTTTCCCGAGAGGCAAGCGTGATCGCTCCGAGTGTTTCCGGCTCATCGCACTCGCCATCTCCCAGAAAAGCCCAGACTCGCGACTTACTTGTATCGAGAATTCCCCGATGGTGCAGGTAACGTAAAAAACGGGCGTGATAAATGGCTGTGATCGGCCCCAACCCCATTGAAACAGTCGGAAATTGCCAGAAATCAGGCATCAACCAGGGGTGGGGATATGAGCAAAGTCCACGACCACGCGGAACTTCCCGACGAAAATGCTCCAGATGCGACTCATCGATCCGCCCTTCAACAAAAGCCCGCGCGTACATTCCAGGCGATGCATGCCCCTGGAAGTAAACCATGTCTCCGGTATGATCCTCGGTTCGAGCATGAAAAAAGTGGTTTTGAGCCACTTCATACAGAGTGGCCGAAGAAGCAAACGTGGATATGTGGCCACCTATCCCGTCGAATTTTTTGTTCGCTCGGTGAACCATCGCGAGCGCATTCCAGCGGACGATACTTTTGATTCGCCGTTCAATCTCCTGGTTTCCCGGATAAGCTGGCTGCTCATCAGGTGAGATCGTATTGATATAGGGGGTTGTCGCGGAAAAGGGCAACATCACGCCACGAAGGTAAGCCCGTTCGCGCAAATGCACCAGCAACTGGGTTACCTTTTCCGGCCCGTATCGACGAATCACGTCTTCCAGAGATTCGTACCATTCTTCCAATTCATCCGGATCGATACCAGCCAAAGCACCATCTGTCATTGTCGTCATAACTTCTACTCATCCCAGCAGACCTGCCCAATCAGCAAGCCTGTTCATATGGATACATTCATGGACTCTCCCAGGCGCGAAGAAATCCACCGATTCATGGAGAAACAACATGTTCAAACGCCTGTCCCGACTCTCCGATTCGAATCTCCCTCATTTCAACAATACTATAGTAAATATCAAGCCCGGATGGGAGTGATAATATCGCTCCGAAGAATTTAGCCCCGAGGTTATCGCTTCGGAGCGGGAACGGATCGATCTGTCTGCCGACTCGCTCAGATTCTTTAGAAAAATTGCAAAATCCCGGCTGATCTTGACAAACCCCTTATTCTGCTGGTACACGCAAGCCCGAAGAAATCGGCGAGTTTCCCCTCAGCAGGTTATGAAAAGCACTTCCCTCGTCTATCCCGTTCTTTTTTCTCTTTTCCTATCCATTTAATCACCATTTTCCGATCCGTTTTTTCCTCACTCTTTCTCTTTCGGATTCGACGTACCTGGTCGTGCGCTGTTCGGGCACTGATTTTACCCTCATTCGATGTTACTCCCATTCTCGTCCAGTAGAGCGTGTTCAGTATCTCTCTGTTCCGAATTTGATCTGTTCCGAACCTGATACGAGATGATGGCCTCATTTTATCGGCAAAACTCGATTCCAACTGCGGCAATCCGGGCGGTATTTGACGTTTGATGCCGTCTTTATTACGAATTCAGATGAACAATGGCCAAAAATCCAGCTAACGAATCTCAAGATGAAAATGCTGCTGATGAGTCCCATCAGGAGGAAGCGCTCGGTTTCTATCCACTGCTTGTGATCAGTCTTGCACTGGGGATCGTTTTCCCTGCGCTGATCTGGCTGATGGTCAAGGAACCGGAGCCAACGCCGATTCAGCAAACTGAACAGGCACTGGAACAGTTGGAAGCGGGTCGAACGAAAACAGCCTATCTGACCGCGATGAAGTTGCTGAAAAAGCATGTCAGTGAACCGGGAATTGGTGGTTCTCTGGAATTCATTGTCGGCGTGGCCCACTTCAGAAAAGCGGAAAAAGATGTCAAGGAATCCCCCATCATGAACCGGAATGTGGCTGCTCAGGGTTTTGAGCTGGCCAGGCGGTATCTTGAGCAGGCCAACTTGAAGACAATTAAAACGGAACTCCGCTCCGAGTGGTCCTATTCACTGGGAGCCTGCTATTACTATTTGGGACGGCTTTACGATGCTCGCGAAAAACTGGAACTCGCGTATGCCCAAACGGAAAAACGAAGAGCCCATACCATGCTGATGCTGGGGAAGTGCTATGTCGATCCGAACGTGATGAAAGCCTCTCTAATCCACCCGACAAACCTGCTGGAAGAACAGGAAAAAAGGGCGGAAATCATCACCCGTCTTGAACAGATCGTTGCACCTGATTTACAAGAACAGCCATTGACAGAAACTGAAATTGTCGAAGCATTGATGTATATTGCGGAACTCTATCGGCAGGAAAAAAAGCTGGATCAGGCGGAACTGGCTCTGCACAGGATCAGTGGCTATCTGCAGAAGGATATCGCTTCGGAGGACGTGAAAACATCTCTGAGCGACAGCAAGGAAATTCTTCAAGCCATGATCGTTCTCGATCGTGGGGAATCGAAAAAGTCACGGGAAATTCTGAAAAAACTGATTGCGGCGAAATCCGGGCTGGAACTGAAAACGACATTACAGGGGCACTATCTGATCGGTTTGACCTATCAGCATGAAGGAAAAAGCGATCTGGCGATTGAGCATCTTGAAAAAGCCACCACCATCACCGATTCGGACGTCTGCTTTCCCGCCAATCTTTATGCTGGTGAGTTGGCAAGAAAACGGGGATTGCATGAAGACGCTCTCGATTACTATTTACGAGCGTTATCTCTTGTCGATTCAACCGAGACATTCACCAATCGCTGGATCGACCTGAACAAGGCACGCCTGATTATCAAAGCGGCCTGGGATGAGTGGGGGACTTCGCAGCGATACGAACATTATCGCTTTTCGATGGAACTGGCCAACCATATGGTTCCTCTGTTTACGCCGGAATTTGCCAACCAGCTTGCTGCATTGGCCAGTCGGAAACGGGCTGAAATTATCCAGAAGGAAATGGAAGAGGAAGGGAAACAGGAAGACCCGGAAACACGACTGCTCGTAAAGGATCACTGGAAGCGGGCGGGTAACGCCTATGCCCGACTGGCGAACAGTTTCCGCTCTTCTGACAAATATGCCGAAACACTGTGGGAAGCGGGCCAGTTGTACCGCCGGGGAGGCGACCACAAGAACGCCTTGTTGATGATCAAGAAATACATCGCAACCAACCCACGGGTAGGACTCCCACAAGCCCTGATCATGATGGCGCGTACTCTGATGGATCTGGATCCGTTTTCCGAACAGGATTACACTGCAGAGGCCATTACCATCCTGGAAGACCTGATCAAAAGATATCCCAAAGATCAATCGATATACGATGCCGAACTGTTACTCGGACAGGCCTATCTGGAAAAAGATCAGGCGGATCGGGCAATAGAAATCTGGCATTCGCTGGTTACGGAAAGCCCTTTGACTCCACGGGCAACTGAATGGCAAGCGGCAATATTCGCTCTTGGACAGGTTCTGTTCAATACATCTGACACCAGGCCCTACATCCTGATAAAAAACAGTCCTGAAAAAAAGGGAGATCAACAACAGCAGAATCAGCAGAAGCCTGAACACTTCCAGCATGTCGATGATGCGATTCGTTGGCTTGATGAATTCGTTCGAAGAATTCCCGATCACCCCCGTTCCCTGGAAGCACGCTGGCTCCTGGCCAAAGGGTTGCACTTCCGGGCAAGCAGACCGGAGGAACAGCTGAAAGATGAGAACACGGCGACCACCGAAAACACACGGAATGAATTACTCAAGGAAATCCAATCCTATTTGGAGCGTTCGAAACTGCAATTCAGGATACTGAGAGATCAACTGACCGCCCGGGAAGAAAGAAATCAGCTTGATGATGTCACAGGACAGTTTGTTCGCGATGCCTATTTCGAACCTGCCCATATTCAATATGAGTTGGGTCCATTTGACGAAACAGGAGACGCGTACCGCAAGGCGATAGATGAGTACAGCAACGCTGCATTCCATTTTTCCGGCGATCCGACCGTCCTGATTGCCTACTTTCGCATTGCCGAATGTTACAGACAGTTGGGAGCCGATGCCGAGGCCCGTCGCCAACTGGAACAGGCACGTGTCATTCTGAGCCAGATTCCGGAACCTTTTCCCCAATCCTCCACCAACTTCAACAAGAAACAGTGGGAGCAGCTACTTTCGCAGTTCGTCAAACTGTACGACCTGGCGCTGGCCCCACAGGTTAATTGATTTCCCGCGTTTATTCTTCGTGTTTATTTTCCCCATCTTTATTTCCCCGTCTTTATTCGTCTTTCTAAGTCATTGTGTTAAGGCACTTTTTCAAGCCGTTGTTCATTGTTATTCGTTGTTGATTCCAGTCC
>JALWSL010000240.1 GCA_027080405.1 Planctomycetaceae bacterium | reverse complement strand
CCCCTGTTTTCAGCGGGAACCGTATCTACATGAGAGTTGCCAATGGAACGGGAAAAGATCGGATGGAATCACTCTACTGCATCTCGGAATAGATTCACGTGCCCCTGCTCAGACAACGTTCGACGATTATGGAATAGCCCCGGGATGGATTCGGTTTGGAGCGTCCCTGCGCAGAACTATTCAACAGGTTCCGATTTCAACAAGTGGTTTTCTTCTGGCGGAAAACGCAAGACGTCCGCCAACAGAAGAATTTCGTTGGCCATGTCGTCCCAGGAGCGGGTTTCTGAAAGGGCGGCTCCTTCCTGATAGGATCCATAAAGAACGGTATCGATTGCATGGAGTAACTCTCCTTCGATGCCCGGTTCGCACAGCATGGAATAGGAAGAATCCGCGATTTCGCTGATGCTGCCGACATCGGTACTGACGAACGGAGTGCCACACGCCAGCGATTCGCGAAACACGTTCGGCAACCCTTCCGAATGACTGCACAAGACTGTTAAATCAGCCGCCTGATACCAGTTCGGCAGGTCTTCGTGATTGACGGTTCCGATAAACGAAATGATATCTTCGAGTCCCTTCTCTTTGACCATCTGCTCAAGTTGCGGGCGTAGTGGGCCATCGCCGACAAGGCACAGCACAAAATCATCGCCACGATTCGCCTTGATTTCGCAGGTGCCGATCAGCAGTTCCAGATTCTTCACCGGCACCATCCGACCGACCCACAAAATCAACGGGCGTTCGGGATCGAGACCGAGCCAGCTTCTGGCGACCCGCTTATCTTCCGGCACGAACTTGTCGATATCCACTCCCTGATAGATCGGATGCACATTATCTTTGTGAACGCCATAATGTTTGATGACTTCCCCCAGCCCCTGACTGATCGGGATCACCGCGTTGGATCGGGTTAGCACATCGATTACTTTTTGCCGGCGAGATGGCGAGTTTGGCAGGATAAGAACGTCGGAACCCCCAATCATGACCCCACACGGAGCCCCGGTCATTTCAGAAACACGCACGCCTGCTTCGCCATCGGGGTGTGCCCAGTAGGAAAGAATGAAATCGGGCTGCCAGTTTTTGAGAATCTTTTTAACGGTTCCCTCGATCGAATTCCAATAGAAGTTCCCGTACTGTCCGCGCATGATTTTGGGCGGATACCAGTATGTCGGGTAATGAACTTCCAACCCGTGTTGAAGAATTTGTTCGGTCGCCGTCGGGACAATTCCATTGAACTTCCCCTGAATGACCTCGGTCCAGGGTTGCGGGGCAATCACCTTGACATCCGAACCGGCTCGCTGCAATGCGGAACAGAGTTCAAAATTGAACGTACCTCGCGATGCGTGAGCGGCATCGGGGAAAATCGAGCTGATAAATAAAATATTCATTGTTACGCCTGCAATAAATTAACTGGTTGCCGTTCTCGTACGGTACGTCTCGACTTACGCCTCTGACGGGCATCCTGTATAGTATATTGGTGCGTTACAATGCACCCTACGGAAAACTTGCACGCTCTGTCTCAGTCGCCACCGTTACATACAGTTTCCCACGTCTTTCGAGAACCCAACTGCGATAAAGGTCGTCGTAAGCTATAATCATACGGTTAATGTGAAATTTCTTTTCGACACTTTCTCTGCCCGCTTTTGCCATCGCGTGCCAGGTTTCCGGTTTTTCCAGATGATTGCCCATCGCCTCGGCTAATCGTTGGGGATTTCCTG
>JALWSL010000239.1 GCA_027080405.1 Planctomycetaceae bacterium | reverse complement strand
AGATATCTCACCGGGCTTGTTGCTTGTTGCAATCTGGATTCCTCCAATACAGAATCCTCGCCACTTTCATGCATCACCTGCAGAATGCCCAACAATCCTCTTTGCTTCTGTGACAGGCCAGTCACACCAGGAAAAGATTGGTCAAAAATTTACTGGCCTGTTTACGTTTGAATTTGTATCCTGATACGATATCGATTCAGTCGCTCGGCAGGCTGGATGGTTTTCTTCGCTTATGCCGTCGCTGTCTGTTTGAGTCGATCCATTATCCCGACACGCTCTCAATCCGGATGGAGCGAAGGAGTAAAAAATTCCGGGAGCGGTGTTGCAGCGGAATACGGAAAGAGGCACCTTGAATTTGACCTTTGCAGGCTAACCGGTTCCGGTTTGCAAACGTAATCGGATTAATCCAATTAATCCGCAAGGAGGAGCTGTTTTACATAATGCGCTTACTGTTGTTTTTTCAAACGATATTTCCAGCCTGAAGAATTGTGTGGATTGTACTTGTTGTAGATACTCGATTCGGGAACAAGCTGGACAAAGTGAACCTTTTGCCCGTTACCTTTCAGTCTTTTCCCCGTTTTTTGAACTACGGTTTATTGGACTGTATTGTGAACGGTTGAAATCTGCCAGTTTTGTCTCTTCCCGGTCGTTTCGCGTTGCTACAACTGACAGAAGTATTTTTCATCGTTATTCAGATACGGAACATCAAAAAGTCATTCAGATCAATTACTGCCTACGGCACGGGTGGATTGCAGTTTTATGGTGGAGTGGTTGAAAGAATTTGCTGCCCATGCGGAAATGTACGGGCTTTCTACGGCATTGGCGTTTATCTGCCTGATGCAGTACGTTCTGTACGTTTACACCCGAAAACGGGGAGATGAGCAGCAAAAAAACTATCTCGAGGAGTTGGAGACACTTGAAGACGAGGTCTCCACGTTACAGCATGAGCGATATCTGGCCCGTGTTGAGAATGCCATGTTGCGGGATATCTTCTCGAATATTGAACAGGGCCAGGCGATTGATCTGCTGTTGAAAAATTTTATCCCCAGAATCAGTCAGGGGTTCGCTATTTTCTTCTGTTCTCAGGATAACAGGCTGAGTGTCTACGCATCCCGTGGGCTTGAGAAGATCGATGAGGGGAGGTTGCGCCTCGATGCAGACTGGTTGAAGAAACTTGCTTCGGATGAAATTGTTCGCATCGCAGGTAAAGAATTGTCCTGTTCCGAATTCCTGAAAGAACTTGGGGTCAATGTCAGGAAGAAGCTCTCTGAACTTTATCTGATTCCCGTCAACGATCGTGAGGGATGTGTGGGAGTGATTGCGACGACGCATCTGTTTCCTCATGGTGTTGCCCCGAAAATACAGAAAAAGCTGGTTGCGCGAATTCTCGAAAGTGTGACCGGCATCCTGAAACAGACAATGATGTTGCACGATCAGGAAATGAAACTGAAACTGTCTCAGGAAAAATTGGTTCTGCGATCCATTGCCGACCGCCATCACGACATGCCTTCCAAGTTGATGGATGATTACATGTTGAGGTTGACCAATTTGCTCGAAGCAAGCCGGGGGGCACTGCTGTTGCTGGTTCCCGGGCCAAGCGGATCGCTCAAGGTAATCAGCCGTCAGGGAATTCAACTCCCGGTTGGAACCGAGACGATTTGGCAGGAACATGAACTGCGACTGGCGCAGGCAGCCTGTGGGACTGATGTGCCG
>JALWSL010000238.1 GCA_027080405.1 Planctomycetaceae bacterium | reverse complement strand
GTCACCAGAATTCTCATTATTCATCTCTTTTCGTAAACTCGACATCAATGATTTCATTCCCTTCATCATCGACACGAGGAGGGCCTTCTTCAAAGGGTGAGTCGGCGGAAGAAGATTCAAATGGTGAATAGTTCCGATATTGAAATTGTTCGTAAACCGTAAATTTCGCCTTGTGCATGATCGTCTGACGGACCGCTTTTCGTACGAGGGAACGAAAGAGAGGCCAGAGCAGCAGGAAACCGACCATATCGGTCAAAATACCGGGAGTGATTAACAAGGCTCCCGCGACCAGGATCATCGCGCCATCGAGCAGGGAATCGGTTGGCGGTTTTCCCCGGGATATCTCTTCGCGAATCTGTTGCATGATCATAAAACCCTGCCAACGAACCAGCATCGTGCCGATCAGACCGGTAAACAGGATCAAGGCAATCGTAAAACCCCACCCATGCAACGAGGCTAGCTTGATCAGCAATACCAACTCGATAAAGGGGATCAGAGTGAACAGCAGAAACAGGCGAAAAAACAAACGAATTTCCTCCGATCAATTCTGAATTCGGGCGGCCCCTCATATTTTGAAGGGAGAAGAAGGTTCAATTTCCGTTCAAAGGGGATTTCAAAACCATGGGTGTTGACGACAAAATGGAGAACGAGTGCCGCTTTCCTGAAGCGGCGAGTGTTGGGCAAGTTTCGGATTCAATCATCAGACAGGCCTCAATGTTTGTGCTCTGTCGATTTCAATTATCTCACCGGAATCTTTTTCGTATCGTCACTTTCGTATCGTTGTCTATTGTTCGCATTAACCTGTCCGTATTCAAGTCCCGGTTGTGAAGTCTCGGTCATGTATCGAGGCGGGAAACGGGGCTTGTCGATCGTTCTATTCTCGCGAGGAGAGTTGTTTCTGGGCCACGGCAATTGCCTTCAATAGCCCTTGAGCCTTGCTGAGTGTTTCACGGTATTCTGTTTCCGGATCGCTGTCGGCTACCAAACCGCCTCCGGCCTGGACGTAGACTTTGCGCCCCTGTTTGACCATTGTTCGCAGGGCAATGCAGGTATCCATATCTCCTGTGAAGTCGATATAACCCACGGCACCGGCGTACGGCCCTCGACGGTTTTTTTCGAATTCATCGATGATTTCCATCGCGCGGACCTTCGGGGCTCCCGATACCGTTCCCGCAGGCAGTGCAGCCCGCAACGCATCCAGTGCCGTCAGTCCCGGTTTCAGTTGGCCGGTCACATTGGAAGTAATATGCATCACGTGGGAGTACCGTTCGACAACCATCACATCGTTCAGTTCGACGCTTCTGTATTGAGCAACCCGACCGACATCATTACGAGCCAGATCAATCAGCATGACATGTTCGGCCCTTTCTTTCGGATCGGCCAGCAGTTCTTCCTCAAGCTGTTTGTCCTGTTCCGCATTCTCCCCCCGTCTACGGGTGCCCGCCAATGGGCGAACCGTCACCTTTCCATTTTCGACGCGCGTCATAATTTCCGGCGAGCTTCCGATCAGGTTCGCATCCGGTGTCATGACCAGAAACATGAACGGGCTGGGATTCACGACGCGGAGAGCCCGATAAATCGCCAGTTCGGAGGCATCGGTTTCAATTTGCAGCCGTTGAGATGGGACGACCTGAAAGATGTCCCCCGCCCGGATATACTCCTTGCATTTTTCGACAACATCCTCGTATTCTTCCTGCTGAAAATTGGAACTCCATTCCAGAGGTTCGTCTTCTGTCAGATCGATATCTTCTGGCGGGATTGGGTGTTTGTTTGTGGCCAGTTGTTCGCAGAGAAGATCGACTTTGCCGATTGCCTGTTCGTAAGCCTGTTTCAGATCGCCCTGGTCTGTCCTGGCCATCGCGACCACTGTGACCGTTTTCTGAATATGGTCGAAGATAACCATCTGATCGTAAAAACCGAACAGCAGGTCCGGGATGTGGCGGTCATCCTGTGGAGCGTTGGGCAGGTTTTCTGTATAGCGTACGACATCGTAGCCGGCATAACCGACCGCTCCGGCACAAAAACGGGGCAGATCGGGATGCGGGGCCATACGATATCGGGCGAGCACTTCGTCCAGCAGTTCAAGAGGATCATCCCGCTTCAATTGTCGCGTACCATTTGCCTCGATCAACTCGACTTCATTACCCGAAGCCTTGACGACCGCAAATGGATTAGTCCCCAGAAAGCTGAATCGCCCGATGCGCTCTCCGCCAACGACCGATTCGAACAGGAATGAATACTCACCCTTTTCAATCCGGCGATACGCTTCTACAGGAGTGAGGGAATCGGAAGTCAACCGGCGATACACGGGGACGAGAGGAAAATCGGCTGCCCCTTTGCAAAAAACTTCATATTCAGGATGGTGCTTCATCGTACTGTATTGCTATCGAGAGGAGTTTGCGATCGGTCCGTTATCAGCTGGAAATACCGCCTGGAAAAATTTCAGGTCGAACCGATCGCGCCAGGGATCATCTTGCATATTCAATCGAGCGGATTTCCCGCATCACGGCCACTTTTACCTCGCCGGGGTAGGTCAAGTTGTCTTCAACCGCCTTGGCGATATCCCGGGCCAGCGAAGCGGCCTGTCGATCGTTCACTTCGCGTGGATCGACAATCACCCGTACTTCCCGGCCTGCCTGAACCGCGTAACATTGTTCAACGCCGGGGAAGCCGCAAACCAGCGCTTCGAGTTCTTCAAGACGTTTCACATATTTTTCGAGGGTCTCCCTTCTTGCCCCCGGTCGGGCGGCGGAAATGGCATCCGCAGCGGCTACCAGCACGGTGTAGATGTATTCCGGACGGATATCATCGTGATGTCCGGCTGCAGCGTGAACCACTTCTTCCGGTTCGTTGTACCGTTTGAGCAACTCCGCACCGATAGCAGGATGCCCCCCTTCCATTTCGTGATCGGCTGCCTTGCCGATATCGTGGGTAAATCCGCAGCGTCGGGCCAGTTCGCCATCAAGTCCGAGTTGCTCAGCCATCATGCCGGTCAGATGGGCCACTTCAATCGAATGACGCAGAACGTTTTGGGAATAACTGACGCGGAAATTCATCCGTCCCATCAATTGGATCAATTTTCCATGCAAACCGAGCACACCTGCTTCCTGAGCCGCTTCCTGACCGAGTCGCATGATGCGTTCATCAATTTCTTTCTGGCACTCGGCCACAATTTCCTCGATGCGGGTCGGGTGGATGCGGCCATCCTGAATCAGTTTTCGCAGAGCCATCTTGCCGACTTCACGTCGCACACTGTCGAAAGAGGAAACGATAACCACACCGGGTGTGTCGTCTACGATCACATCGACACCGGTCAGTTTTTCGAAGGTTCGGATATTGCGTCCTTCGCGTCCGATAATTCTCCCCTTCATTTCATCGCTGGGAATATCGACACTGGCGACGGTCGTTTCGGAGGTGTGGGCGGAAGCGTAGCGTTGGACAGCCATCCCGATAATTTCCCGGGCGGTCTCGTCACACTTCTCCTTAACCTCCGCTTCGTGCTTCATGATCAATTCCCCGGCTTCGTTGCGGAGTTCCGCACTGAGCCGATTCAGCAACCGTTCTATCGCCTCTTCCTTGTTCAATCCACTAATCTTGTAAAGTTCTTCCTGCTCCTGCTTGATCACTTTTCCCAGTTCGGCTTCTTTTCGCTCGGCCGCCTTGAGTCGTTCGGTCAGGCGAGCCTGCATTGTTTCAACCATCCGCTCCCGTTTGTGTACATCTTCCTGGATTCCTTCGATGAGCGCTTCCCGTTTATCGAATTTCCGTTCCTGTTCCCGCAGTTCATTCCGTTGTGCATTCAATTCTTCTTCAAGCTGCTCACGGCGTTTGAGTACCTCCTCTTTCGCTGCCAGTTCGCCATTTTTGCGAATCGTTTCTGCTTCGCGCTTCGCATCCTGGATAATTTGATCGCTCGTGCGGTAACTTGCACCGAGACGGATGCGGTCAATGAAAAAACCTGCCACCAGGCCGATCAGCAAGGCGATTCCGCCTGCAAGATAAACTTCCGTTCCCATTGGTATGCTCCGTTGGGAAGACACTCTGGCGGACAGGTTGACGGGGCAGAAGCCAAATGCATCTGCATATATCCTGCCTGCAGCGCATCTCGTCACGAGAACGCTGCCCTGCGCGTCCCAATCTGTCAGGAAACCGTCCCGAATGGCAGAAGGAATCTCATTGAAATTGCAAAACAGAGAAAATCCGCGCCGAAGCAACTGTTTCTCCTGAGCGGTTTCGTCCTTTCAGACGGTGCGACCTGTCGATCAAATGAGTGGGGAGTGGTCTGTTTATTTCGAGGATTGAGTTTTACTCTGAGAAGTGAGGTCATCATGCACAACCGATCGGAATGGTATCGGTCGTGTCGTTATTTTCGCTTCTTTCAAACAACAATTCATCAACTGATTGGGGGATCCCGCAGCCAAACGCCGCAAAATAGACGGCCCGGAAAGGGAAGAATCGACCAGGCAGTCACCTTCCACTTTTCCTACAGCTTCCTCGTCTGCCAATCCACAATGACACATCATTGCAAATAGCAGGAGCAATCCCACCCATGTTAATAGTAGAAAAAACATTACACCAATCACCCTGGCTTATTTGATTCCAGTCACCACCGCGTCGTTACTGAGTAACAGTCATCCCGCCGCCTACCCGGTCATCTCCTATTCGTTGCAGAAATCAACAGAACCCCGCCCTATCGGGAACTCATTCCCAAAGACGAATGTCTCCCTTATGTAATAGAGTTGTATCAAACTAACGATTCTCCGGTCGTCCAACTGGTAGACTTCCGGCAAATACTGGAATATCATCTCTGCATACTAACAGACCGCGAACAGGATTCAACTCCGACCATACCGACAAACGCTCCCTTGGTTTATAATATCTGAAAAAGTGTACGTGGGGACACTGCCTCGCTGCTGTGAATTGTTCACGGTTCGGTTCCGCGTCGTACCGGTTCGACGATCCAAAGGATCGCCAAGGTAATTGGAACAGATTTGAAATCCATACTGTTTTCGTGCTTTGCACAGATCGTGCGCCACGGAGTCCTATCGGCCGTTCCATTTTGCCATGCATACATTGATAGAAAAGCTGCAGGAGGAGCTGGCCTTTCAGCTATCGGCAAGCTCCAACAGGCGAGTCGTTGTTGGTGTTTCCGGCGGAGCCGACAGCGTTGCGTTGTTGCGGGCCCTGCATTTTCTGCAGGATCAGTTGCAACTTGAACTTTACGTTGCCCATTTCGATCATCATACCCGTGCCGGGCAATCTGCCGAGGAAAGAAAATGGGTGGAAGAGTTGGTGAAGCAGATTCAGTTGCCCGTTCGAATTGGCAAAATCGATATCGATGGCGACTTCTCTGAAGAAGCGATGCGTCAATTCAGGCTTGATTTTCTGATCGAAACAGCACAGGAATTTCAGGCTGCTTATATCTGTCTGGCCCATCACGCAGATGATCAGGCCGAAACGGTGTTGCATCACCTCATTCGGGGAACCGGTTTACAGGGGATGACGGGAATTCCAGCCAGGCGAGTTCTTTCAGAGCATCTGACACTGCTGCATCCGATGTTGGCTGTCAGAAAGTCAGCGATACTGAACTATCTGGAGTCGATCAGTCAGGAGTTTTGTGTTGATTCGAGCAATCGGGATTTGCGTTATACCCGTAATCTCATTCGGCACCAGTTGATTCCGCTACTCAACAAATTGAATCCACAATCTGTTGCACACGTGCTTCAATTGAGTCATCAGGCTTCTGAAGCTTGCGACTACATTCAGGGCTGCGTCCAAAAACTGTTTGAGTCGTCCGTGATCAGTATCGATCGCGAAATGGTTCGCCTTGATGCCGGGGTCTTGAGAGATGCTCCCGTCATGATGACCCGGGAACTGTTCCGCCTGGTTTGGGAGGAACAGAAATGGCCTCGCAAGAAGATGACATTCACCCACTGGGGGAATCTGGCGCGGTTTGTCAGAGAGGATCAGGTTCGTATCGATTTTCCGGCTGGAATCATTGCCCGGAAAAGAGGGGAGATGCTCACGTTGGAGCGAAGACTCCGGGAGCACTGATTCTGTTTTCCTCAACCCCGATCGGTTATTACCGTATTGCGAGCAGTGCAGGTCTTACTGTTTTTCCCCATCCGGGAAGTTCATTTTTTGTTTCATGCTCGAATTTCATACTTGAATCAGGTCTTCCAGTATGTAAAGTGAGCTTCAGTGTGATGTTTCAGAAGATAAATCGAGACTGTTTCCAAGGCGATCCTGTTGTGATTTTGACAAAAGCAGTCCTCTTTGTAACCGTTGCCTATTGGGGAATCCTGTTCATCCTGACGCACATCCCTCCTGCTCAAGCCCCTGAAATCGGATCTGCGGACAAGTTGCTGCATCTGGCTGCATACATGTTGCTTGCCTTTCTGGTTGGTTCGTCCCTGTTGGCTACCAGGCATTGGAATCGCCTTTCCATTTCTGCAGGGATGATCCTTCTGGTATTCTATGCGGGGTTCGACGAACTGACGCAAATGCTCGTCGGCAGGACGGCTTCCTGGAAGGATTGGAACGCCGATCTGATTGGAATCATGCTGGGGACCGCTTTTTGTGCAGCGGCGATCCATCTCTTTCGGCAAAATCATCTGATGCAGCCGTTACTGCAGCAGGAAAAGAAGTAGCCCCACGGTTCCGGTTTTTCCCGGCTTTCGCAACAGTCGCTTCTGTTCTCATTTGATCAATTGATTTTCGACCGGCTTGATACTTTCAAGGTGCTCCCGGGCTATTTTTTGCAGACGTTCGATCACGTCCGGATGAAATTGGGCGACGTTGTATTTTTCGGACGGATCCTGATCGAGATTGTACAGTTCGGGCGTTTCATGTTCTTGCCGCTTGGGGCCAATGCCGTAACAGCCCTCGGTGATAAAGTGGGCTTTCCAGGGGCCGACACGAATGGCGTACAATTTTTCCGCACGCCAGAAGTAAACCTGCTGGCGAGCTGATTGCTCCGTTTTACCCAGTAGCAAAGGCGAGAGATCGTAACCATCCAGGATTCGATCTTTCGGAATCGGGACACCGGCCAGCGAACAGAAAGTAGGGAGCAGATCCATTG
>JALWSL010000237.1 GCA_027080405.1 Planctomycetaceae bacterium | reverse complement strand
GCTTGGTTCAACGTCTTCTCTTTCCATTTGCGGGTTGATGACGATGGCTCCCCGAAGCGAGGATGAAGAACCTGTTCGGAAAACCTTTCGGGGTCTCAGGGAATTGCGGGATCGGCTGCAACCACTTGTTCCCGAGGGAACGGTTCTCAACGAATTGTCGATGGGAATGAGCGGAGATTTTGAAATCGCGATTGAAGAAGGGGCGACTATTGTCCGTATCGGTTCGAGATTATTTCAAAATTGCCCTGCGGACTCTCCCTGATTGATGAAATTCGCTATGTTGACAGCTGAAAGTAATTTGGAAAACATCTTTCAATTCTGCCATTATTGGTTTTCGTCGCTTTTAAGGTCTTGTTAGAATTTGGCTTGGGAATCAGTTGCCCCGACAGCAATCACCGGGTCATTCCTGAGGGGCTGTCGCGCTGTCTCAGATGAACCTGTGGTTGAATATTCCATGGGGAGGGCTTCAGTCTCCCTTGTTGTTTCCGTTCCGTTTAGCACAAATCAGATTTTGAAGACTTATGAGTTTGGAAGAAAACGTCACACCAGGCAGTTCCCCCGATTCAGATCATCCCGTCGAAAAAATGGAGGCTGCTACGCCAGAGGCCCCTGTACCGGCTTCTTCCGACAACCCTGCGGAAAAAACGGCAGCTGAATCGGAACAGACCGAATCGGTTCAATCTGAAGTGGCGGCTGAAGCTGCGAATTCGACCGAAAATCCATCCGCGGAAACCACAGAAGCCGGGAAAGATACCCCGGCGACACCTCCAGCGGCTCAGTCTGATCCTGCACAAACAGAGACTGATCAGACCGAGGCAAAACCGTCAGAGACAGAGCCTTCTGGTTTACCTGCTGGCGAGGTGGTTACTGCTGGTGAAGTCGAGGCTGCTGTGCCAGCAACATCAGATTCTGCCGCAGGTTCTTCGCAAAATGTGGAGCAGAGCGGGCAGGCCGATTCTGAAAAAAAGGAGACTTCCCCGCCGCCAAGAGTCACTCTCAATCCGGTTGGAGCGGATCAGGCAAAAGCGGTGCCTTCGATCAGTTCGAACAAACAGAGTCCAGAGAAGGCAGATTCAGATGGTGCCGATTCAGCGAAGCCCGTCCAGGGTGCAGGCACGCAGGCGAAGTCCGCGGCTGAAGCTGAAGACGTTTCCGCTCAACAGGTGCCCGTTCATGAACCGGTCGAAATTCCTGGCACAGAGCAACTTGATTCGGAACTGGAGGCCCAGCTTGAAGCGGCAATGCAGGGAACGGAAGTCGGTAATGCTGCCGATGGGACAGAGCCAGCCGCCGTTACTCAACCGGGCACAGTCAACATGCCCAGGGACGATGCGGAACTCGAACCGGGCATGAAGCTGAAGGGGAAAGTTGATGCGGTGGATGAGGAAAACATCGTTGTCGATATCGGTTATCGTATCTCGGGTATCCTGAACAAACGGAATCTTGAAGGTGTTGAAGTTCCCGCGGTCGGAGAGACGATCGACGTTGTTGTTGGCTCCGTTGACCAACAAGAGGGCCTTGTTCATCTGACGATGCCCAAGGCGATCCACCGCGCGGGAGGCGACTGGAACGCGATTGCGGTGGGGCAGGTTGTTGAATGCACGGTCGAAAAAACGAATAAGGGGGGCCTTTCCGTCATGGTCTCCCAATTGCGCGGTTTTATGCCCGCCGGTCAGGTCGATCTCCACTTTGTTGGCGATCTCGAACCGTATGTC
>JALWSL010000236.1 GCA_027080405.1 Planctomycetaceae bacterium | reverse complement strand
AGTTCTTATTGCGGGCGTGAAAGAAGGGTAATGTTCGAGCAGAATCGTCGCGACTTCCTGATCGGGAAACGCTGTGAGCGCATCCACCGAGGCAATCTGAATACTGTGCGGAGAGCGGGGGTCGAGCAGCGGCACCAGATGTTCTTTCGCGGTATCGAAATCGGTACAGGAAATTAAACGGATCCCGTAACTGCGATCCGATTCTGTCGCGGCCGAATCCTGTGCCGTTTGAATTGCCCGCGCAATGATCCGCTTGAGCAACTTCGTGCCAGCCGATTCTGTTGAAGAAGCGAGCACGCTCAGACTGCTGCCGCTCCGTTTCAAACCGCTTCCCAATTGACTCACGATATGTTGCCGAAGTCGATCCCCCTGTTTTCCGTTCCAACGAGCTTTCGCAAGCAGATCTAGCAGGGAAATGATGCCAGCCATTTCCTTTTTTGCAGCAAGCACGTAAGCGGTCTCACCGATAACCGTCAGCCCGGCTTCTGTAGTGGAGAACCGGGGATCGTTGAGTAAATCAAGAAGAAAATCGGCTTCAACCCCGCTCAGCGAGCTAAGAACGGCAGATCGCATCCATTGATCCTGACCATCTTTTTTGATCAATCGGGCCAGTGTCTCCGTCACTTCGTTCGATCGGACTTCTCCCAACGAGAGCGCAACCTGATAACGCAATTTCATTTCATCGCTTTTGGCATTTTCAAGAAGAAGATCAACCAGCGAGGCCTCATTTGCAAGCAGCGGTTCGGCCAATCGTGTTGCGTGAATTCGAACCCGCGGGTTTTCATCGTTCAAAGCTGTCTTGATTTCTTCAATCTGTAGCGCATTCAATCCGTGAAGTGTCCAGAGGGCATGTAGTCTTGCCAGCGGGTAGGACGAATCGCGAAGCATTTTCTTCAACAATGGAATCGCTGTTTTATCCTGACGTTCGTACAAAAGACGCTGCGCAGTATCTCGCCACCAACCGTTTTTATTTTCCAGTGTCCGAACCAACTCGGCAGTTGTCGCTTTTCCCAACCGGGGATGGGGCGGTTTGACGAACCCGGCGGGATATTGGGGCGGAATGAGACGATAGATTCTGCCACGATCCCGGCCGCTGGTTAAATCGAGGCGGGCTTTCAAATCATCGGGTAATGACCACGGGTGCTCGATTGTTTCACGATACATATCGAGAACATGCAGTGTGCCATCGGGAGCGTTCGCATAATTGACCGGACGGAACCAGTTATCTGTTGAAGCCATGAATTCCTTTTCTTTGTACGGTCTAACTCCTCGATAGCTGACCCCTTCCTGAAGCAGTTGATACCTCAACACCAGGTTGCCCGCCACTTCTCCCACAAATGCGTTACCCAGAAACTCTTTCGGATAGGCGGCTCCACGATAGATTGTCACACCACTCGAAGAGGTGATGTAACCGGTTGGTTGGGTTGAATCGAATGGCATGGGTGAAACCGATGTCGCCATTCTTTGTGCAGAAATAACGCGCCAGCTTTCCGGCGGACTGATGCGATATACCTTCACTGAATCACCAGAGCTTGCCACATCGTAAAGCAGCGAAGAAAGCGACAGATAGGGGTTCCGTTTCAGATACTTCGACGGGAACAGCACGTGCTGGACGGGATTACGGATGTTGCACAGGAAGCGGTCGCCCCAGTTGTTGAAGCTGTTTCCGAATCGGGCACCGCCGGCAACTTCTTCGAAATGTTCGTTGCCCGGTTGAAAACGGAAATCAGCTCGCCGCAGAATGACAGGTTTTCCGGGATGTTCCGCTTCGACAATCGAACCGCCATTGCTCGAACCGGCGGCGTAAATTTTGTTATCCAACCCCCATTGCAAACCGTTCATCACCGCTTGCACGTTGTACTTGCGAAAGCCCGTGAAAACGACTCTTCTGATATCCGCCTTGTGATCGCCGTCGGTATCTTTCAGGTAAAGCAGATCGGGTGTTGCCGCCACGTAAACGCCTCCCTTGTAACAGGCCACTCCGGCGGGCCAGGAAAGTTTATCGGCGAATATGCAAGAACGATCGTAAATTCCATCGCCATCGACATCTTCCAGCACGCGAATCCGCCCAATCGGAGCGGACGGCTGATCCGCCCACGGTTTATCATCGGCTGCATCGGTGTAAGGGTAATCGTTCATCTCGGCGACATAAGCGAGGCCGTTTTCATCGTACGCAATTGCAACCGGGTCGGTCACCAATGGTTCGGCTGCCACCAATTCGGCTCGAAAACCGTTTTGCAGTTGGATGGTTCCTGTTGCATCTTCAGGAGCAGTTGCAGCAACGGTGGGCAGCGGAGGGAGGGATTGCGACTTCTTTTCTTCTGCCCGAACTGAGGAAGTAAAGATCGAAGTTACAAGCAGCAACAAGACCGACATCACCGGCCAACGTAACAAGACAATTTTGAACCCGTACAAGGAATCCCTCCTCGATCTCAACAGGGATGAACACTGAAGATTTTTTCCAGCCGCCGATTCGAACACGACCTGCCAGGAACTTGCGTGATAACAGGATAAAGAGCGTTCGGAATCGGCTTCTGTTTCAGAACTCGAAAAGCAGTCATTCCCTTTCGGCCACTTTAACAGGCATTCAATCGGAGAATCAATGCACTGGCCGCAAAACGGACGGATACGCCAATTCGATCAAGCCCGTTTCTGTTTGCGAACACGACGGAAACCACGGGAAAAATATCAGTCGGCAAAAAAAGGCCGAGAGTATTTGCCTCAGGCTGGCTTCTGATCGAGATTGAAACGGAACCAGCGAATAACACTGACGCACTGTTCATAACACCAAAACGTGACGAACAGATCACCATCGGGCAGTCGCAAAATGTGTGGTGCCCCGAATTTCAAGGCCGCGAAATTTTCGGACATGTTCTCCCCTGCGATCGTCAATCCTTCCTGCGAGTTATGTCCCCAAAGCGGCTGTTGCCAAAGGTTGACCCAATTCCCCCGATCAAGTTCAGCCACGCAGGCCCACAAGCCGGGACGATCCATTCGTCGATAGATATTCAGTATCTTTCCATCTTCCAGAAGCAAGGGAGTCAATGTCTGCCCACACAAGCCGGTTGAAGCGTACGGACTCCACGTTTCTCCGCCATCCTCGCTGATGGAAAATTGATTGGGGCGATCTTCTTTCGCTATTTCATCGTAGCACCAGGCAACCGCCAGCAATCGCCCATCCGGGAATTCAACAATTTTGGATTCCCAGAAAAAGAGTGGCTCTTTCTCGCTGTGCATAATATCGAAGTAACGGGGCCACGTTTTTCCCCGATCTTCGGACACAAATGCAACCATTCGGTCTCCATGGGGAGATTTCCCCTCCCAGTTTCGCCAGGTCGAAGTAGGCAAAATCCAGCGACCATCCCGCAGAAACGTAATGGGACTGCACAACTCGAACTCCGGCCCATCCAAAGGAGGAGAGATCTTCTGTTCGTCGCTCCAAGTTTCGCCGCCGTCCCGAGAGCGGATCAGGATCATCTCGCTCGGTGCAAGCCCCAATGTTTCCGGGTGCGAAAGCCCTTCCTGCGGATGCAAGGAGCGATCAAAACGAACCAGATTCACGATCAGTTCTCCGTCTTCAGTAGCTGCAATTCGCCCAAAAGTTGATGTGGCGCGATCAGAATTCGCCTTGCAAACCGCTCCCAGGTGTTTCCATGTCCGACCATTGTCGGCAGAGCGGGAAAGATGGACATTCTGATTGATCGACTCAAACGCCTCCCCCAGTACATACATCGATATCAGCGAACCGTCCGGCATCAAGGCGACAGACGGAAAGTACGCATGAATGCTTTTCAGATGAGGCTTCTCGTTTCTGAAGAGTACACCGGTACTGATATTCTCCAAATGCACTGCGTCCGCTCTTTTCTATTTGATTTCTGCCGTTGCCAACGTTCCCTGAAAACACTTCTGCTTACAACTTCCGATGAAAACGGATAATCGACACCAACAGTTCTGCGCGAGCCTGTCTGGCCCGTTAATGAAACCGCCCTCTCACACCGTCGCAATCGCATCCTTGTGATCGTATCGTAGTGAACCGCGTTGGCTGGAGCAATCTCGCTGGTCATGCCGCTGCCCTGCTGATGTATCTTGCAAATCTCCACGAAGGCTTCTGGCAACCCCATTGCCCATTGGCTATTCTGGTGAGGTTGCGAATGAATTTGCGAAACCCTCGTTGTAAACTGTATGCCAGGATGCTCTGACTTGCCCGAGACGGGATAAACACCGATGCGAATACTTGTGCTTTCCGATATTCATGCGAACTGGCCCGCTCTTGGTGCCGTGATTTCTCATGAACAGGATTACGATGCGTGTCTGGTTGTGGGAGATCTTGTCGATTACGCAACAGGTGCCCGCAATGTCATTGCCTGGGTGCGTGATCATGCCAACGGTGTGATTCGTGGGAATCACGATCATGCCGTCGCCCAGTTCATCCAGCCCAGCGAACCGGAATCCGATTTCAAACTTTTACGCAATGAAACACGCAACTACCACTGGGATTCCCTTTCCCAAAGAGACCTCAACTACTTGGCGAGACTGCCCCTCTCGCTGGAAATTGAACTGGATGGTTTGCGGTTCTATCTTGTCCATGCTTCTCCCCGCGATCCCCTCAATGAGTATCTGCCCAATGCCCCGGATGTGTGGGAAAAGCGTCTCAGGGAAATCGAGGCCGACATTGTCTGTGTCGGACATACCCATTTTCCGTACATCTGCCCATTGAAGCAGAAACAGGTTCTTAACCCGGGAAGCGTTGGGCAACCTCGCGATGGCGACCCTCGGGCCAGTTACGCCGTTATCGAAAATGGTGAAATCCGGTTGAAGCGGATCGAGTACGATATCGACAAAACGATCGAACAGATGACCAATGCAGGCCTTTCTGAACAGGCTATCCAGGCCGCATCGCGTATTCTAAGATCGGGAAGCACCGAAATCCCCAAAAACTGATTGCCCGCTCGAACTCCGGCACAAGCTACGGGGGGCCAGACAATGGCAAAAAAGAATCCGCTCCAGTTGCACACTGCACACTGAAACGGATTCCGTCAATTCACGAGCTCAATTGGTGAACTTCATACCTGGTTAAGCAAATCGAGCAGTTTTGAATCACCGAACATTTCCTCAACGACATCCGACGAATCAGATGCCGGTGCAGCGGCAGGAGAACTCTGTTTTCCTTGGGAGGAATTATTCTGTTGCGCCGGTTGGCTGTTATTGGAATCTGAAGACTTTGATGCTGAGAACACCAGAGAAGTCCCCCCCTGATTCCCGCTATCAGACGAGGAACCTGGTGCGCTTGCAGGGGCGGACGGAGCCGACGGTGGTAATACCGGCGTAACCGATCCAATATAGTTCCCGGCGAAAACAGCCGTCCAGTTCAAGGCAGGATTCCATTGCGGACCGGCGCTGTTCAGGAAACTGCTTCCCTGGGAAATCAGGTTATCCCATTGTCCCAGACTGTTGCGGCCGGAGATGTCGTCCTTGCCGTCGCTGTTGAAATCGGCGACAACAACATCACTCCAGGTTTCCGACACGTCCCACTTCCCCCAGAACGTGGTGCGGAACAGCGTGCCTCTCGACACACCGATCCACCATTTGTTGCTGTCTCTGCGACCGGCAATATCATCTTTTCCGTCGCCGTTGAAGTCTCCAACGACCACGTCATTCCAATTGCCGGAGGTCGTCCACTTCTTCCAGGAGGATGTAGCGAAGCTGTTTCCTTGAGACAGACTCGTTCGCCAGATGCCGGAATTCGCCCGACCGGTGATATCTGCTCTTCCATCTCCATTGAAATCGCCAACAGAAACATCCTGCCAGGTCACCGATTTGCTCCATTGGCCCCACTTGGAACTGTTGAACTTCGTCCCATTGGAAAGCCCAACAGTCAACCGGCCCGATTTGGCGCGGCCAATCACGTCGTCCCGACCATCATTGTTGAAATCGCCAACGCGAAGATCTTTCCAGTTGGAAGCCGCATTCCACTTGCCCCAGGTTTGGGTCGTAAAGGTGTTTCCCTGCGACTCGGCTACCCACCAGAAACCGGCAGAATCCCGAGCGGCCAGATCGTCTCGCCCATCTCCGTTGAAGTCGCCAGTCAGCACTTCTGTGGCATCATTCGAGGACCACCCGTTCCAAACTGAAACAGCGAGCGAACCATTCGACTGGCCGAGACCAAGATACCAATTGCCATCGTTCGCCCAACCGGCTACATCGTACAGACCATCTCCATTGAAGTCGCCGGTGGCTGTTGCCTTCAATGTCGAAACGGGGAACTGCCCCCAGAAACCTGTTTGCCAATTGCCTCCGTCCTGAGTGCTGAGCCACCAGTTTCCATCTTCAAACCCGGCGATACCAACCGTAGGCGTTTCAGGAGCAAGTGCCGAAACATCGAAGTCGACTTTCTGGTTCTGGCCACTGACGACGACATCCCTGACTGCGTACGTTTCGGTTCCCAGTCCGCCACCATAGATGATCACATCGTAGATGCCATCGGGAACTCGCAAAGAATACGCACCGGAAACTCCGATCTCCCTTTCGAAGGCTTCCCCAGTGGCCTGATTGGTCGCTCGAACACGGCCACTGCGAATCGCTTCGCCGAGGGAATAGAAATCGTCATCGATCGGGGTGGCACCGGAATTATCGGCGAATACAACTCCCGTAATGAAGGCCCCCGTCGCATCTTCCCGTCCCAGCAAATCCGTCGCAACAGAAGAGTTCAACGCGGCACTGTCACGGATACCCGCCCCGAATTCCCGATAGGTTCCATCAAGCAGGTTCAAACGCTTGATCGGATTCAGAATCATCTGGTCGTGCATCTGCTGGATTGTCGCCTGATCAAGCCCGATACCGGAAATCATTTCCAGATTTTCAGCCAGAAGATTGAAGTCGTAACCGGCATCAAAAGCCCGCACATCGAACGAATCACCATCCGGGTTCACATGACTGAAAAACGTTCTGGCCAACATATCGACAGAGTGATCCCTGCTCGCCCGGGCCAGAAACTCGTTCGCCGCCAATGCCTGAACCGGGTCGGTTCCCTGGCTGACAAAAACATCGGTCTGGGCCTGATCCAGTCCCAACCGAGCCGCCTCGGCAAGAGGATCACGACGAGCCCGGTTGA
>JALWSL010000235.1 GCA_027080405.1 Planctomycetaceae bacterium | reverse complement strand
ATGTGTCCCTCAAGGGCCGTGATGACTGGTCTGGACAGGTTCCCTTGCCGACGAATAATGATGGACCATTCGCCACCATCGAGCGGGTTAAAAAAGCGATTCACCAACTCAAATTGAATAATCGTGTGCCTCGGGATGGAATCGTTGTCGAATTCATGAACGGTGAATACTACCTGGCGAAGAAGGTGGTAATAAATGAAGGATTCAGCGGAACAGCAAACGCCCCTGTGATATTCCGCGCTTCTCCCGGCCAGAAGGTGACTTTCACGGGAGCAATTCCAATCAAAAATGCAAAACCGGTGAGCGATAAAGTCATTCTTGACCTACTCCCCCAAAAATCCCGCCGACATGTGCTTGTGGTCAACCTGCACGAATTGGGAATCAAGAAATTATCGGATTGGAAAAATGATCCACCGTTCCTTTTCTATAATAGTCGGGCCATGTCAGTCACACGTTGGCCAGCCGAGGGATTTGTGAAAATTGTCGACGTCATCAGGAATCAACCGGTTGATGTTCGCGGAACCAAAGGGGACAGGATCGGGCAGTTCGTTTACAAGGAAAACCGGCAAAGTCGCTGGCTGAACGAGCCGGATCCGTGGCTGCATGGCTACTGGTTCTGGGACTGGTCAGAAGGCAGACAGCCGATTGCATCGATTGATCCGACACAGAAAACTATCGAACTGAAACCGCCCCATCACCATTACGGTTACCGCAAGGGGCAATGGTATTACGCATTCAATCTTCTTTCAGAACTCGATCAACCGGGAGAATGGGTGCTTGATCATCAAAAAGGCAACCTTTATTTCTGGCCTCCCGGTTCACTGAAATCCGGAAAGATTACCCTATCAACAACTGATGGACTGTTTGATGTGCAGGGAGCTTCCGACCTGCAGTTTCAAAATTTGAATTTTGAGCGAACGCGGGGAACTGCCATCCGTATCAACAATTCAAAACGGGTTAAGATTGATCGGTGTCGTTTTCGTCAAACAGGACGCTGTTGTGTTTCCATTTCAGGGGGTAAGTCGAATGGAGTCGAAAATTGCCACCTGACTGAATTGTTCGATAGTGGAATCAGGCTTTCCGGGGGTGACCGCAAAACATTGACACCCGCCCATCATCAGGCAATCAACAATGAGATTCACGATTACGGGCGATGGAAGCGAATGTATTGTCATGCGATCTCGGTAAACGGTGTTGGCCAGAAGGTAGCTCATAACCTGATTTACAATTCGCCCCATATCGGCATCCTGTTTGGCGGTAACGATCACTTGCTGGAACTGAATGAAATTCATCATGTTTGCCAGGAGTCCAATGATGCCGGCGCCGTGTATTCCGGTCGTGACTGGACAACACGCGGAACCATCATTCGACACAACTATCTCCACCACCTGCACGGGCATGAAAACCGGGGATGCAGCGGAATCTATCTTGACGACATGTATAGCGGCACCCTGGTCCATGGCAATGTGATGTTTGACATCTATCGCGCCTTTCTGATTGGTGGCGGGCGGGATGTCATTGTCGAAAACAACCTGATCATCAATTGCAAAATTGGCATTCATGTCGATGCGCGTGGACTGGGTTGGGCAAAGAGTTCTGTTTCAACCACAATGAAAACGCGACTGGACGCCATGCCAATCCAATCGGAACTGTGGAAAACCCGCTATCCCAAACTGCCTGGCTTATGGGAAGACGAACCGGGAGCGCCGAAGGGAACTATTC
>JALWSL010000234.1 GCA_027080405.1 Planctomycetaceae bacterium | reverse complement strand
ATTTTATTCAGGAGACGAAACAAAAGGCCGTTTCAAATATACTCCCAGCGCCAATGGCAATACCAATTGCTAACGCTAATGCCAGCACCAATAGAGCTGCCGATGTCGCAGAAAACAGCACGATGACAGATGACAAAACAGTCCTGAGACAATGACAAATGCCATCACGCCCTATCTGTCCAGGCAGCATTATTCTATGGGATCTAAATCCAGTCGATCGGCAAGTTCTGGAGATACATATGACTTTCCGCTGGCCAGCGCGCGCACAATTTCAATCAAACAGGAGCCCCCAATTCCTTTCAGGATATAGCCAACCGCGCCAGCCCGCAAAGACCCCAATACGTCATCATCCTTTTCCGATACGGTCAGCATTGAAATCACGACAGATGGACATTGGCGCGCAATCAACTGAGCTGCTTTGACACCGCCGCCGGGCATGGAAATGTCCAGCAATATAATGTCGGGCGAAAGTTCATTGGCAAGACGCACCGCATCATCACAGTTTTCACCTTCGCCGACGACTTCAAGACCCGGATCGCGGGACAATGAATAGGATATACCCTCACGCATCAATGGCTGATCGTCTACCACAACAATCTTAATGATCTCACCCAAGATCTTTCTCCTAACTTGGCAAACTGAACATGACGGTAATCGCGGTGCCCTTACCGGGCGCGCTGTCCAATTTGAAATGTCCCCCCAGACTTTCAATGCGCTCACGAAGCCCCGATAGCCCCAGCCCATCGGAATTGGTAGCAATTTGCGAAAGGACAAAGCCCGGCCCATTATCGAAGCATGATACCACAAGAGTGCGATTAGTTACATCGGCCCGCAACGAGGCATTCTTTGTGCCTGCGTGTTGAAAACTATTGTTCAGCGTTTCCTGAACCACCCGATACAGGCAGATTTTAATCGATTGTTTCACATCTATAGGAAGC
Organism: Planctomycetaceae bacterium; assembly: GCA_027080405.1. Taxonomy (GTDB): domain Bacteria; phylum Planctomycetota; class Planctomycetia; order Planctomycetales; family Planctomycetaceae; genus Rubinisphaera. The sequence goes on along the minus strand of JALWSL010000234.1, from coordinate 790 downwards.
TTCCCAATATTCATATCGACACTCATTCCCGTTCGCCGCATATGGGCTTCTGCGGCTTTAATCAACACCTGCCTGATCGACAACCCTTCCAATTCCGGTAAAGCCAGACCGGCAGATATATGGCGCGTTTCCTTGAGTGCATCACCCAGCGCATCCTTGATCCGCAGGAAATTGGCATGATCCTCCTCGCGATAACACGCGTCATTTGCAACGGCCTCTCCAAGAGCGTCCATCCGCAGCAGCGCAATTGCCAGTTGCTGAGCCGGGCCGTCATGCAAGTCAGAGCCGATCCGGCGCAACACACGCTCGCTGATATCGACGGACCGCTGCGATGCCTGCTCCAGGCGGCGCCCAAGCAAAGATAATTCTCGAACACGCCGCTCAAGACTATCAGCCTGCGAAATGATTGTCCTGCTGCCGCCACTGACGATGCCAAACAATATCAGATACATTGCCATCGTTACACCGGCGACGACAATCCATCCTCTCCATCGAGCTTGAAACAATTTGTGCACAATCTGAAAAGCGATGAAGGTTTTTCCAGTACCAGTAGCCAGGGTGAGTAAAATCCGATGCTTGCCAACACCAATAGAATCTGTTGCAGCATGAACCGCCAGCTCTTGATAGTAACGTGGCCTCATACCCGCCTCGAGCTGGAAAGGGGTATCTCTTAACTTCTGAACAAGCTCCGTGGAATCCGTTGTGTCCGATTCGAGGCAGGTTGAAAGCGGATCGTTGTTTACAGCGGTACGAGGTACGCAGGTTGATGGTCACCACTTTATTGAAAAAG
>JALWSL010000233.1 GCA_027080405.1 Planctomycetaceae bacterium | reverse complement strand
CTTCTTCCCGGCAGTGCGACGTCAGGCCCGTTTAGACGAGTGCTCGCAGAAAAATCGCTTTCCCCTCGGCAGTTTCCCAAAATTGTCGAGTGCTCAGGTTCTCTTTTGCCAGTTTCCCCGCTATCGCTATTCCCGTTGATTGCAACATTACTTGCAAATCATCCTTCATTCCGTAGAATGAACGGGTTCGTCCGGTTCGGTCCAGTCCCTCCGGCTTGATTGATCGGGACACCGGAAGAAACGCGGCAGATTGTAGATGAGAGTTGTTGGCAAGCATGATGCAGCTGCCAACCCTCGGGTCATTTTTCTCTCGTTGCAACTCTTTTTCAAGCGGCCCCTATAGCTCAATTGGTAGAGCAACTGACTCTTAATCAGTAGGTTCTAGGTTCGAGTCCTAGTGGGGGCAATGTGACCTTCTAATATTCAACAGGTTGCAGCGATTGTTGAGACTCGACGACTGCTGAGACCCATCGTAAGTGGGGAGCGGCAATGCTTCCGGGGGCGTCCCCGAGGTCTCAACCAAACGGCTGTCTGCGGCCTGTCTCGGGCCTTTTACGCTTTTGCTCTCAGTTTTTGTGCCAATGTGGAAATTCGGCTGGTGCATTCCTGTCGGGCTTCTTCAAAACCAGCGGAAGTCACATTGGCGGAACGGACGTAATCAAGAACAATCTGCTCGGCTTTGATGATTTCATCGCAGACATCGGGAACTTCGCTGGCAATCTCTGCGGGAATAGTGGTAACCCCGTTGCAGTCGCCGTGCAACAGATCGTTGGGGCGAACCAGAATGCCTCCGACCGAGACCGGAATGTTGACATCAACGAAATGGCAATATCCGTGAGCCGCCTGCGCACCGGAAGTGAAGACCGGGAAGTTGATGGCTTCAACCTGCTCCAAATCCCGTCCCGTTCCCGAAGTGATCAAACCGGCTGCGCCAAACGCCTTGTAAGTGCTGCACATGACTTCCCCGAATGTCGCCGCTGCAATGGGGTTGTCGAGATCCTGAAAGACGATGACCGAAGGAAGTTCCATTTTCTCCATTATTTCTGTCTGGGCGGTCATGCTGGAATAGGCGTCTGCACCAACCGGTGCGGCTGAAGAACGAAACGTTGAAGTCAACGCCAGGCCAACCATGGGCGGAAAACCGGGGAAACAGGCCTGGATCGTTTCATTCATATAACCGGCGGTTCGAGGGCGTATATCCCACAATTCAATCGCATTGCAGACTGTTGGGGTATCGTATTGGGCTAATCGTTCAAAAAGTTCTTTGGTCATTATTTGGTTCTCTGGGGGGAGGAAAATGATGGAAAGGGCTGACACTCCCAAGCCAGAATACTTGATTCTCCGGCAGTTTGGCAAGGCAGCCGATGCTCGATGAAACGCGGCGTCTCTCCGATTTTGTTGAGCGGTCATTGAACAATGATGAACGCAAAAAAGAAATCGCCGCAACGATGCCCATCGTTACGACGATTCCCGACCCTGAAAGAATCAACCTGAGAGAGATGATCCGTCAGTTGAGTTCGACACCCAGAAGTTCTTCCTCTTCCTCCTGGATGATGATACGAGGAGTAACCATCAGCATCAGACTTTCCGTTTCCCGGCCAACTCCGGAGTTCTTGAAAAGTCGACTGATGTACGGAATTTTGTTGAGGATTGGAACGCCGGCCATGTTGCGACCTTCACGCAGTCGCTTCACACCACCCAGCAGAACCGTACCACCATCGGGAACACTGACAACGGTTTGAACAAAGACCTGCTCCTGAACCGGTTGCTGGACGGTAATTGATTGCCCACCACCGAAGCCGCCTTGCTGACCACCTCGTTGGCCGCCCCGTTGGCCGCCACCAAAACCACCGCCGCCTTGACCGCCAAAGCCGCCACCGCCCTGGCCGCCGAAGCCGCCGATGCCGCCGCCGCCGATCTGGCCACCGCCAAATCCGCCGCCGCCAAATCCGCCACCGCCGAAGCCACCTCCGCCCCGTTGGCCGCCACCAAAGCCGCCACCTCGTTGGCCACCGCCGATACCTCCCCCACCACCGCCAGCGACGGTGAAGGTTTGAATGTCGGTGATATTGGTGAACGTGGGCAGGACAGAAAGTCGGACATAACGACGATCCGCAGAGATAACCGCCTGGACCTGCAACTGAACCCCTTCATTGACAAAGGAGATTTGAGGTTGGAATCCTACATTGAAGGCAGAAACTGCCGGAGTAACACTGAGAACGAACGGTCGGTTGACCTGATCCGCCACTGTTGCTGTCTGTCCATTGAACAAGGTTACTTTGGGGGCAAACAGGATATTGGAACGTTCATCGGCCTGAGCCGCCTGGATAAAGAAGAACGCTTCAATATCCGACAGAACAGCAAATCCGACCTGGGCACCAACTTCCGGATTGAAGTTGCCGAAATCAGGCACACCAACCTGGAACGAACCTTGACGGAACGGGATATCGAGGTTTGGACTGAACTGGTTTGGCGAGTTCAGCCCGACGATTGTCCCGCCTTTCTGATAGCGATCCCGGTTGACCAGATTCAACAACGGTCCTTGCTGGAACAGACTTTGTCCCGCAATACCTTGCTGACCTTGCTGACCCTGCTGGCCTTGCTGGCCCCGTTGACCCCGTTGGCCGCCACCGAAGCCGCCTCCGCCTCGTTGTCCCTGCTGACCCTGCTGGTTCCCGAAGATATTACGGGTTCCAAACGGTGGGAGCGGGTTACCATTGATGTCCTGCTCAGGCCCGCCAACGGTGTCCTGAATATTGAAGTCGAAGTCGATACCAATTCGTTCAAAGAATCGGTCTGAAACCGTAATGAATCGAACTTCAATCGTCACCTGCAAGTCCTGCAGACGTCGTAACTGATTGAGCAAATCTGCAATTTCATCGTGAACAGCCTGCGTTTGACGAATAACCAGTGAAAGGGTCGAGGAATTATCCCGAATCACACCGTTACCGCCGAGCGCTTCCCAGCTCTCAGGCCGTACGACACTGGTGATCAATTCTGAGAGAGCATCGAATTCCGCATTTTGCCTTTGCTCTCTGGCTGCCGTGTTCGAAAGGGCATCTGCCGGGTTCCCGTTGGCCATCGCCAAAGGATCGCTGATTTGAGGGAATGAGCTTCCAAAGGGCTGATTGGCAGCTGAGGCCTGATTGCCACCCAGTCCCATGGAATTGGCTCCCAGCAAACCACTGCCCGGTTCAATCTGTCCCGCCATCATGGGAAGGGGGATGACCAAATCGGCAACCGAATACACGCGAGGCACCAATTCGCCCTGAAGTCTCAGTGAACTGGTCACTTTCAGAACATCATCATCGATATTGTAATCGAGGCCATAAGGTTCGAGTAACAGCTTGAGTGCACTTTTCAGTTTGATTCCATCCAGGTGCATCGTCACCGGTGTGTTACTGCTGGCACCGACTTCTTCCAGCCCCTGTTCATCGAGCCAGATACGGATATCCGCCATGGCTGAAATCTGGACAAAGACTTCTGAAAGTGGTTCATTATCGAAGTGCAGGGAAATTGGCTGGGAAAGACTGTTGATAATTTCGAGTTCTTCAGCGGTACGATGACGATTGTCGGCTGAACCGTACCGTTTTCGCCGTTTCGTTAACGCGGCCCATTCCTTGGCATCCGGGAATTTGATCGGGCTGTCGATAACGGGATTGATCATCGATTCATCCACGTTCAACAGTGTATTGACGAAACTTTCTTCCTGACCGGATTCAATCGCTTCCGATCTTGCGATTCGGCCGGCGAATTTTGCCTTCCAGTACATCATTTCCGCAACGGGCTCCTCGGGAGCGAGCTCTTTGGCCCGTTTCCCCAGAACTTCAGCTTCTGCAAACCGCTTTTCTTTCATCAGGCGATTGAACTGTTCCGTCATTTCAGCAAGATCCTGTTCAATACGAATCTTGAGCTTGCGTTCCTGTTCAATCTGTCCCAGGACTTCTTCATTACGTTTTTGCAATGCGATCATCGGTTCCCGCTGGGTCTTGAATTTTTCTATCGAAGCGCGGGAGCGTCGCAGTTGCGAGGCGAGGGCATCAGTCGCCTCGGTCGAGAGGTTCGATTCTGCCAAAGTCGTCATGGCTGAATCGATCAGCTGCAACGCTCTCAGAGTATCTGTTTCGCGCAACCGCTCCGCCTGGTAAATCGCGTTGAAGGTTTCGCTACGCAGACGATCGTATTCAACAGACTGCTGTTGACGGACGACATCGATCCGGCTGCCCGGCTCGCCAGCATTGGCTTCATCAACTTCATTGTTGACCATCTGAATTCGGTTGGAACTTTTGACAGAAAGTTCACGCAGGAAGTCCTGCAACTGCTGTCGCTGATTGGGCGAAAGTTCTTCCTGCTTCTGAAAGGCGACCAGAAACGCCTGACGGGCAGCTTCCCGCTTTCCGTTTCTCCATTGGGCAATTCCTTCGTTGTAGGCTTCCGCTCCGGAAACGCTGCCGTTCTTCACGTGAGCATTGACAACCGCACTGTCGCTCGCCTCTGTTCCGGTAACCGGTCTCACACTGGCGATGGTTCTATCGGAATCAGAAGACGCTGCAGGAGCAGGGCTTTCACCCCATGGCCCGTTGGGAACCTGGACAGGTTTGCTGTTCGAGTTGCTGCGGGCAAGCATCTGCTGTTTTTCGATCGCTGCAATTTCGGCGGCGATCAATTCCGGACGATCATCAAACAGAGTGTAGGCCACATCGAACTGCTGAGCCTGTGCCACCTTTGTGCGTGCCAGTTCAAGGTCTCCTTGAGCGGTTGCTTCGCGTGCTTCGCTCAACAGTTGAAGAGCTTTGGCCCGCCCGCTTTCCTGGGCAGGTACGGCGTTTTCACGGGGAATCTGAACGGCCACGGGTTCGGCCGGAGAAGGCTGGGGCTTCGGTTCCTGTTTGGCAATCATTCGGGAATTCGAGGCCTGTTCGATCATCGCAACAATCTGCTCGGGGCGTTTGTCAAACAGATTATAGACAACCGGCAATTCGCTGGCTCGATCGGCCAGTTTGCGTGCTTCATCAAATTCACCCTGTTGAATCGCCTGCTCTGCCTGAGTGAGGAGGTTTTGAGAAAGAGCCTTGACGTCAACAGCGGGAGCTTGTGGAGTTGGTGAAGGAGCTGCCTGTGACAGGTTTCCCGGCGTATTCGTTGGAGTAGCCGGTTTCGATTCGGGCTGATTCTGAGCAAACGGCCCGGTTCCGAATCCTGCAGGCATTGGCTGAGGCTGTCCCGGTTGCTGCTGTGTTGTCTGCAACCGGGCGATATCTGCCAGGACGTGCTCCGGACGATCATCGAATGGTCCGAAGGCGACGTGCAATTCCTGAGCCTGCTTCGCCTTTTTCAGGGCTGAATCAACATCACCTTTTTTCAACAGTTCACGGGCAGTTCGTACCAGATACTGGGCGTACTGGGTTTTGTCCTGTTGGTTCGCAGGTGCTGTCTTCGGAGCAGAATCAATCAGCTCGGTGATCAATTCACTGCTCTCATCCGGAAGGACAATTCTGAATCGGCGAGCCAGATCACGCGCCGCGGTGGCACGTCGGCGGGCCTCTTCATGTTTGCCCTCCTGTTTGGCTTTCAGTGCTTCGAGCAGTTCATTTTGAACCCGCTGCCCGACAACCGAACGATTGACGATATCGCGCTCGTTCTTGACAGGCTGAAAACCGTTACGGCTACCCGCAAACGGATCAGGCATTTTGCCACCTGGTTCGATCTGGTTCTGACTGGAAGATTGATCCGCCCAAGGTGTTACCTCGGGAAGTGTCTGGTCCTGTGCCTGACTGAAGTTGAACAGCCATAACGATGCTGTTGCAACCGTGACACACGCCATAAGTCCAATGACCTTGGTCAATTTACTATCCTCCTTCAGGCCGGTCGAATTCTCAGTATTCGATTTCATGATGATCTTCTTACGAAGAGAAAGGGTGGGGTGCCAAATGCAGATGCAAAACCACGACGGCTCCACAAGGTGGATCTGAAAATCCACACTGCATTCGACATTCAGGGGAAATGTCCGCTTTGCCTGTCAGACCGATTCAGTCCTTCCCGCAAAGCCCGATTAGATGTGATTTGTTGATTTATTTTGAGGGGATTTACTCGAAACAACTCGTTTTCGTCAAGACTTGAACAAACCGTGACGTTCTGGCTGATTTCGTGTTCTTTTTACAATTACCTCTTGAGCAGAGGCGGAATAACTGTTCGTGTTGAATAACTGTTTGAAAGGTTCTGTTGAGAAGATCGAAAGGGTTTGCCGGTCAGGCGTGTTGATCAACTCGGGTAGGATATGACGGAAGAAAAAATCTTTCCGTAATCAAAATCGGTATTTTTCGCTATTGGGCTGAAGTCTATTCTGGAATGTTTTACAAGAAATGATCCTATTTGTTGAATTTACCAAAATCCCGCATCGCTTTTTTCAATTCCGGATCGTTATCGAAAATGGTCTCAATATCAGCGGACTCCTTTAATCGCTCGATGACCTGGGCGGTTTTCTCTTTCCGCTTCTTTTTGATGATTTCACTCTGGATGTTCTGTTGCACCTGCTCAAATGGAGTGACCGAGGCGTCTTTCCGATCGGTCACTTTCAGAACCTGAAAGTGACCGGGCGATTCCACCACGGCCGAGATCTGGCCCTTTTTCATGCTGAAAAGAAGCTGATCGACCTTGCTGTCGGCTAGGCTTCCCTGCCGGGTCCATTCCCAGTGGCCCCCATTGCTCGCGGTGGCTCCATCGGAATATTTACGGGCTACCTCGGCAAAATCCTTGCCTTGTTGCAATTCCGTAACGGCTTGATTCAGTTTCCCGATCGCACCGTTGCGACCGCCGTTTTTGTCGAACGAAATCCGCAGTTCCTGCCATTTCACCTGGGCAGGATGTGTGAACTTCTCGATATTCTCGTGATAGTATTTCAGCAGATCGACTCGTCCGAGTTCTACGTGAACCTCCGATTCGGTTGCAAGGTACTGCATCGCCAGTTGTTGGGTACCGAAAGTTTTCCTCAATTGATCCAGCGACGTTCCATCTTTCTGCAACTTCAAATCCAGTTCCCTGGCACTCGCTGTTTTGGCCTCTCCCCGCAGTCTCGCCACACGTTCCTTGAACGCTTTATCCAAAATCGTATCGTGTTGATCGACTTGCTACTGCTA
>JALWSL010000232.1 GCA_027080405.1 Planctomycetaceae bacterium | reverse complement strand
AATATCTGGATCAAAGCCCGACAGGGTCAACCCGGGGAATCCAGCAAATACGTGGATGGTTGCATCAGCAGCAGCCGCGTGTCTGGATGTTTCTTGGGGACGAAACGACAGCCTGGCTGCGACACAGCGGTAAACCGGGGTATGCAGAAATGTTTCGCCATCGTTTGCGGTGGGAACTTCGTCGCTTTCCCGATTTAATCGTCAATGCGGGTGTCAAAAATGCCTCACTGAATGAAATAGCGAAAATTGCCCGCCAGGGATTATCGCAGTGCCGCCCCGATGTCGCATTCCTGCTTCCCGGTAAGGCAGATTTGCAGGATGCCTCCCAATCTCCCCATCAATACTCCGACAAGCTGAAGGAATTGGCAGACTTCCTGCGACAAAACGGTTCCGAGCCGGTTTTTCAGACACCACCACTTCCAGCGTTGCTGCCTGATAACAGTTCTATCGAATCGGCACGGATACTGTGCGACCTGGTTCGTGAAGTCGCGGTCGTGAATCAGATTCCGCTAATCGACCATGCCGAGTTCTGGCAGGAACAGTCTGTTCAACCGGACTGGGTCGATTTGCAGCAAAAAATAATCGCCCAGGCCGGGCAGTCTGTCCTGGCCCTGCTCTTCTTTGCGGAACTGGACATTTTCGATCGTTCGAGTGAACTGTGCTCCAAGCTGCAGGATGCCTGGGATAACACTCCGAATCCTACACAGACAGACAGTGCTGATCATTCTGCCGTATCTGCTCCTGACAGAGCTCTCTGACGAAGCTCCCTGAGTGATATGACAGGCTCATAACCTTAATGTTTTTCTTGTGTATGTTATACTGACCCTGGTGTCGCGACCTGGGCAATGACGTCTCTGTTGTTGACGGGATTCTGGACAGTCACCGCCGCCATAACCTGTTTTGCTTAACTATCAACCCGAATTGAAATAGCCCCCATGTCTGAAGAAAACAAAAGTTCCGAATCTCCTGACCGCCAGTCAATGACGACGGAACAGAGAGACGATCTTGAAGTGGCCAATGACTTCAATGACTTGAATCTGGAAATCGTCTCGGAAAAACCCGCCGCTTCCATTCCGGAAGAAACGGACACAAATGCGGCTCCTTCTATTGATGATTTTGTCATTGCCAGGGAAGACAACGCGGCCACGGTCCAGCACAATGAGGATCAGTGGTACGCTGAAGTGCTGGGGCAGGAAATGGGGCCCTTCCCTTTCGAGGAATTGGTACATCTGGTGGCTTGTGAAGAAGTTGGCCCGGAAGATCGTATCCGTCATTCCGCTCAAGGTGAATGGATGACAGCTGGCGAAATTGCAGGGCTGTTTCCGGAAATGGAAACCGATTTTGAACTCGGCGGCGGAGCAGAGTTTCACGCCCCGGATCAACAAGGCGGAAATGTTGCTGCGACCGGAGATCCTTCAGACCTTCAGGTTGTCGGCGGAGAACTGAATCACATTCTTTCCGACGCACGTCCCCAACATCCTGCCCCCGAAATTGTCCCCGGAAAGGGAGCCCCTCAGGATACGGAAACAACATCGGACGAAACTGCTGGAGAAGCCGTTGCCGACGAGGAGCCACAGGAAGATCCGGAGACGAAAAGAAAGAGGGAAGTTGCAGAGCGACTCAATGCCTGGCTTGGCGAACAGGTGAAAGAACCGGTCGTTGAAAGCAGACGGGAAGAGAAAGAGGACGCACAACCTGCAATATCGCCGGCCGTTTCGGCAACCAGCGGGG
>JALWSL010000231.1 GCA_027080405.1 Planctomycetaceae bacterium | reverse complement strand
ACATTTTCAAGTCGACGCACAGGCAGAAACTCGCGATATCGCCACAAATCTGGCGGACGTTTGGCGAGATCTTCTTTGCTGACGGCCGCTGCAATCCCTTCCAGATCGTAACGGACCAACAAAGGTTTGCCCGCTTTGGAAAGTCCGTGTAACTGATCCGCCTCGTAACGATCCCCTTCCATGCCGCATTCAAGATGGGTGACAAAGGTGGGGCGTTCAGTTGTGATATTCTCGTTCGTGTGCATTGTTTGTGTCTTACCTGTCAAGTGTGAAAGTTGTGGAGATTGTCGTTGTAGCGGTATCGCGATTTTCTGTTTACTATTAATTCCTGTGACTGCTGATGCCTATGACCAATGCCTATGACTAATTCCTATGATTGCGGTGTTGCGTCCCAGGCGTCCTGGAAAATTTTCTCACCCATGTTCGTGTACGGGTTGCGGAAACTGTCTTCGTAAACGGCCATGCCCGCTGTAATGCAGTGAGCGCCATCGACTGAAGCATTTCCAATTTGCGAAGCATTGCGAATCGCGGCCGCGATGATCTCGGATTCATACCCGAAGTTTTCGAGCATCGTACGAACTTCCAGAATGAAAGAGGAAGCCGAATCGCCATGCTGTTCTTTCCAACCCAGAAACGGGCTGATAAACGCCGCTCCGGCTCGTGCCGCGTGCCAGGCTTGAGCGACGGAGAAAATTAACGTCGCGTTGCATCGCACTCCTTGGGCAGTCAGTTCGCGAATCGCTTTGAAGCCGGCTTCACTTGCCCCGATTTTGATCACGAAGTTCGGCGATATTTTGCTCAGCTCCAATCCTTCCGAAACCATCTGCTTCCAGTCGGTAATGTGAGGATTGACTTCCACACTGACCGGCTTGTCGGTTCCCTTGAACAACTCGGCGATTTCTTCAATCGCAACGCGAAACGATTTTCCCGATGCCTGTACATGTTTCGGGTTTGTGGTCAAGCCGTCCACATCCCACAGTTCCAGCGCACGGGAGATTTCGTCTGTTTTTGCACTATCCAAAAATAATTTCATCGTCTGTTCCTTATTCAATTCCCAAAAAAGAGATATGTTTCGTCTCCAGATAGGCATCTATTCCTTCGGTGCCCAGTTCCCGTCCCAATCCACTCTGTTTCATACCGCCGAACGGGCACTGACTGGTTGCCGGGACGGTATCGTTCACGCCGACCGTTCCCGCCTCAAGTGCTTCCGCGACCCGCCAGGCTCGCGCGAGGTTTTGGGTAAACAGATACGCCGCCAGGCCGTATTGCGTATCATTCGCCTTGGCAATCACTTCTTCTTCGCTATCAAACGAAAGTACCGGTGCGATCGGCGCAAAAACTTCTTCACGCAAGCAGCAGGCGTTTTCCGAAGCGCCCGTCAACACGGTTGGCTCCAGGAAATACCCTTGCGAAGCCTCCCAGCGTTTGCCACCACAGCGAACTTCTGCCCCCTGTTTTTTCGCATCTTCGATATTGGCAAGCGCTGCGTTCAGCGATTCCTCATCGACCAGCGGGCCGATATCGACCCCCTCGCCCAGTCCGTCACCAACTTTTAGTGCTTTTGTTTTTTCAACAAACGCGTCAACGAATTGATCGAAAATCGATTGGTGCACGTAAATGCGATTCGCCGCGATGCACGATTGCCCGGTGTTGCGGAATTTGGCGGAAATGCGACGCTGATCATCTTTGATGATGCGGATATCGACCTGGCGGCCGAAGGAGCGATCATTG
>JALWSL010000230.1:3809-7155 GCA_027080405.1 Planctomycetaceae bacterium | reverse complement strand
GTATGAGGCCCGGCAGGGTTGGCACCAATCCAGCCGGGCGGGAAAACACGATAGACATCGTGATAATTGTGCATGGCCAAACCAAGCTGCTTCAAATTGTTTTTACAAGCGGAACGTCGAGCCGCCCCACGAGCCTGCTGCACAGCAGGAAGCAACAGAGAGACAAGAACCGCAATGATCGCGATAACGACAAGCAGCTCGATTAATGTAAAGCCGTTTCGCTTCTTCTGTTCGGGAAGTGAAATAAACAAAGACATAAGAAAAACCTCCAGCGTCATATAACAAACAGGAAAAATGTATGAACAGATCGAATCGTTTTGGGATTCCTGGCGATTCTGTCTTGTTGATATCTGCAACCGCTGTTGTTACCGGCAGACAATGGTAACAGACAGGGACAACAGACAGCGGCAACAGGCAAGCAATTGCGATGCACGAACAAGCAAGATGCGCGAGCAAGTGCAGATCGCGAACAACCAGGGTCACTACTGACCCGACTCGCCGGAAAAGATTCGGTATCGAAAGAAATAGCAGTTCATACAGACACTGGCGGGCCACGTTGCGCGGGGAAGGCGATGTCCCCGGTCAAAGCAGAAGCAGCGTGTTGCACAGAGACCTGTGTGACAGTGGCCTGGCAGACGGGCAGCGAAACATATTCAACTGCAGCGGTCGCCATGTAAAGCAATTTACAAGCGGCACAATCTTTGTGCGGAGCGGTTGGAACCGGGGCTTTTGAGGCAGGTTCTTCTGAACCCGAATGACCGCAGTTGGCGTGTCCGAAGGGGCAGGAACTATCCGAGCATTCCCGCCGATGCCCTGCGGGCGTCTCACAGGAAGAACAGCAGTCGCCGTGATGTTCGTGATGATGATGCGCAACCGGAGCGATCACCCCACCGGCGACATAGCCCAAACAGGCGATAACTGTCAAACAAATTCGCAAACAAGCTCGCATCGCTCACCTTGAAGAAAATCCGCGGCTCCGGTTAATCAGGCCCTCGCAGTATTGTACGCAGAAACGAGACGATAACGCGAACAGAAAATCGGATTTTCACCAATTTCATGTTATCTGCAGAACTTTCACGCACGGCTGTTCGCGAAGTTCGCTCGCCGCGACCGCTCCGTACTCTGCCAGATCACTTTTTCCCGGCGGGTTTCTTTTCTGCTTTTTTGTCCTCTTTCCCTGGAGCGGGTTTTTTCTCCGCCGGTTTCTTTTCTACCTTCTTGGTGGCTGGCTTTTTGGGAGCCGGTTTCTTTTCTACTTTCTTGGGGGCGGGTTTCTTTTCGGCCGGTTTTTTCTCTTCTTTCTTCTTTTCGGGCTTCTTCTCCTGCTTGGGCGGAGCCGGTTTGATGAGAGTCAATCCGGAAATAATCTCTACCTGAGGGAGTTTGGCTTTCAGTTTTTTGATGCCTGCTTCTGTTGTCCCGGTTTGCCAAAGGTACAGCTTTTTCAGTGATTTCAATCCGGCCAGATGCTCCAATCCTGCATCTGTCACTTTTGTCCCGTACAAATTCAGGTAGGCAAGGTTCTTTAGACCGGCCAGGTGCTTCAGCCCTGCATCTGTAATCGCTGTTTTTTCCAGATGCAGGCGGACGAGCGATTTCAAGCCAGCAAGGTATTTCAGGCCGGCATCCGTAATTTTTGTTCCTCGCAAATTTACCTGATACACCTTTGTCAATTTGGCCAACGGTTCAAGATTGGCATCTTTTATTTCCTGATCAGAAAGGTGGTAAGCGACTTCGAGTCGATCATCATTTTGCGCCAGTTTGAGAACACGGCCTCCTTTTGCCTGAACTTGCGCAATTGCGGCAGCATCATCAGCGACGGCACTGGTAACGAGAAGCAGAGAACAACAGACGGAAAAAATCGCTTTGATGAACATCGTATCTCTCCTGGTGGTTTTCATGACTGGATACATTGGCCATACGCATCGATCAGTTAGGTCGGGAACGATTGAAGGAAAATGTTCCACTGCAGATGCGATTCATCCGGCATCTCCGGCACTATCCGCGGTCTGATCCCAACCGCGGCGGTGTCGGCATACTGCTGTGCATCCTTTCCTCAAGGATGATTGTTTCGGGATCAGAAATCAAGGGAATTGCTTTCAATTTGAAACGATCCACTGAAACGGGAGGTAGCAACTGCCGCCGCCTGCGGTGTGATTGCCGAGGTGATGCTTGCTGAAGTGATGTCAGGATTATCAGCAGTGTGCATTCGAGACTTTCGCTTCCCTGGCCGCTATTGTAGTCTGGGCGGCAAGAGCCTGTTCGACACGGCAGGACGGCAGGATTGATGAAAGTGTAAAAGTGTATTGGCGAAATTTCCAGAGGTTCAAACCGAGAGGACGTTTATTGATGAAAAGAACCGGTCTTGTTTTGTTTGCGATGCTGTTTGCCGTCAGTGGCGGGAATCTGTTGGCGAAGCCTCCTGTTTCAAAATGCAGGACGGCGCTGGATGATTACGTCTACAAAGATGACCCGACCTACAAATGGGAACTTGTCAAAAAAGTTGAGGGGAAAACATCCAACACTTTCATGATCAAACTGACGTCCCAAACATGGCGCACGAAGAAAGATGTCGATCGTCCGGTCTGGGATCACTGGCTTGTCGTGGTCAAACCGAAAGAATTGAAGTTCAGCAAGGCGCTCATTTTTGTCGGGGGGGGCAAAACCGGCCGTGCCTGTCCCGATCGGGCTGATGACAAAATAAGATTGATGGCTGAATCGACCGGAAGTATCGTCGCTGAACTGAAGGCGATTCCGAATCAGACGCTCACTTTTCACAATGATGGTGTTCCGCGTGTCGAGGACGATTTGATCGGTTACTGCTGGGCGCAATACCTGGAAACGGGCGATGTCACCTGGTTGCCCCGTCTTCCCATGGTTAAATCGGTTGTCAAGGCGATGGATTGCTTGCAGGAATGGTCGGAAAAGCAGGGAAGAAAAATTGACGGGTTTGTGATCGCGGGCGCTTCCAAACGGGGTTGGACAACCTGGATGACCGGTGCGGTTGATCGACGGGTCGAGGCGATCATTCCTATTGTGATCGATGTCGCCAACACCGCTGTTTCACTGCAGCACCACGCGGAAGCATACGGATTCTGGGCTGAAGCGATCGGGAATTACTATCAGCACAAACTGCTGCAGCGTTCCGATCATCCACGCATGAAGGAAATATACGAGGTGGTCGATCCCTATTGTTACATCGACCGTTTGACGATGCCCAAGTATATTCTGAACGGAAGTGGCGACCAGTTCTTCTGTCCGGATTCTTCCCAGTTCTACTACTCCGATCTCAAGGGCGAAAAGCTGCTGCGTTATATTCCGAATGCGGATCATTCCCTCAAGGCAC
>JALWSL010000230.1:0-3799 GCA_027080405.1 Planctomycetaceae bacterium | reverse complement strand
CTGTCACATCGACCGTTTCCGCATCCGAGTTGGAGTTTCGAAAAAGATGGTTCGATTCTCGTTCGCAGTGACATTCAACCGAAAAAGGTTCTGTTGTGGCAGGCAACCAATCCGAAGGCGCGTGATTTCCGTTTGAGAACGATCGGCAAAGCGTATAAAAGCACGGAACTGAAACAGCGGAAAGATGGTTCCTGGAAAGGTTCCGTTGAGGAACCGAAAAAAGGTTGGACGGCGTTTTTTGTCGAACTGGAATACGATTCTGGTGGCAAATTTCCGTTGAAGGCGACCACGTCGGTTCGCGTTCTCCCCGATGTTCTTCCCTATAAGGGAATCGATTTGAACACGGTTCCCTATGAACCGTTTCTGAAAGGCGAGAGCAATTCCAAGATTGGGCCACCCGACAAAGTGCTTAAAAAACCGCTTAAAAAAAAATGACGCTCCCTCCTCCCAGACAGGGGGGAGTTTATGTTGTCGCCCATCGCGGAGTGCATCAGGGAATCCCGGAAAATACGATTCCCGCATTCCGCAAGGCGATCGAGTTGGGCTGTGATTACGTCGAAATCGATGTTCGCACAACGAAAGACGGACATTTCGTCATCATGCACAACGCGACAATCGACGCCTACTTTCCGGGACACAGCGGGCGGGTGGATGAAATGACTCTTGCCGAAATGCGCCAATTGAGTTTCGGCAAGCGATACGGCTCGAAGTGGGAACAGACCACCATTCCGACTTTCGAACAGGTGCTGATTCTCTGCAAGGGAAAGATCGGTATCTACCTCGATCTGAAATCCGCTCCTGTTGCCGAACTGGTGAAACTGATACGCAAACACGAGATGGAAAAATCGGTTCTCTGGTACGGTTCGCCTCATCATCTGGGAGAAGTCATACAGCTTTGCAAGGATTGCCTGCCGATGCCCGACCCGTATTTCGAGGTCGCTCTGCCCTTGATGCTCAAGAATTTTCGCCCAGTTGTAATCGCCAGCAATTTCGAAACAGTCACTCCCTCCTTTCTTGAAAAATGTCATCAGGCGGGAGCGATTGTGATCGCCGATGAAACAGAACCGGATCCGGCTTCGTGGGAGAAAACGATTTCAATGGGACTGGACGGTATTCAAACAGACGCTCCGCAGAAACTGATTGAATACCTGAAGCATCGAAAAAGGTGATCGACAAGAAAACGATACCGAAAACAGCTTCACAATAGTCCCATACAAGATAGAGACGTGATCATCGAGCCGGAGGGAACAGATCGGGAAGTTGATAATCAGGCACGTTTGCGCGACCGGGCATGAGCATGAGGGTGGGCCTGCTCATACGCATCACGCAGTCGCGCAGTGCTGACGTGTGTGTAAATCTGCGTGGTTGTCAGACTTTTATGGCCAAGCAATTCCTGCACGCTGCGTAAATCGGCCCCGCCATCAAGCAGGTGGGTGGCAAAGGAATGTCTCAATGTATGCGGACTTGTCTTGTCGGACAGACCTGTCTGCTTCAAATACTTTTCGAGCATTCGACCGATGCTGCGTGTTGTGATTCTTTGACCGAAGCGATTGAGGAAAATGGCCTCGCGGTCCTCTGGCGAAGATTTATCACTCAATGTTCGAACTTCCAGCCAGCGTTGCAATGCTTTTTCAGCAAAACTTCCCACCGGCGCGATCCGCTCCTTTTTCCCCTTGCCACGAACCCGCAGGATGTTGGCGTCCTGATCCCAGTCGGACAAATTCAGGGAAACAAGTTCCGCCACACGAAGCCCGGCGGTGTAAAGAGTTTCCAGTGCAGCGCGATCCCGTAAGCCCATCGGGGTGTTTGCGGGAGGAGCTTCCAGCAATTCGGAAATTTCGCGCGAATTGAGATAGTGCGGCAGTTTGCGTCCGACTCGTGGTGTGCGCAACGCCTTGGCAGGATTCGTGCCACACAACCCTTCCCGATTGCAGTAGCGAAACAGACTTCGCAAACAGGCAAGTCTGCGGGCAATCGTACTGCGTTCGTAACCACAATCGTAGAGGTAGGTCAAATAGCCGCGCAGCATGGGGATGTCGGCCTGCTCCGGTGTCGGGACATAACCGACCCTGTCTGCACAGTAATCGAGAAACGAGATAAAATCTTCCGTGTAGGATTTCCGTGTCAATTCCGAAGCATTTCGCTCGATGTGCAAATACCGCTGGAACCCCTCAAATGCTGCTTCCATCGAACCGAACTTTCTGGATTGAACCGGGCATCAGGCAGATTCGCGGTAGTGGAGGGAATCTTCTTCCTCGATTCTTTTTCTGAGTGAGCGGACTCGCTGACTCATCACGGCTGCATCGTACCAGCTGAAGTTCAATTCGGGATCAGCCGCATATCGCCCCAGCGTCTGCAGTAATTCGTCGTGGCTCTGGTCGTCGTAAAGAAAAACGTACCTCTGCCCATCTTTGACCAACGCGAACACATTAATTCCCTGCGACATCCGATTCTCTCCCTGAACGGCATCCCAACGATCGGCAATCCGAACGGAATTGTCCGCCGGTAAAAGCCGGGTAGCTGACCGTCCCCACTGTCCCTTTGGATATGAAGAATTGGAGAGGGGATCGCATGATCAGAAACAGAGTCGCCACCAGCCGCCATCAGAAACAAGGCCGACATCAGGAACAAACCCGCTGTCTGACCTTCAACAGTTTGTGACAGAACCACTCCCGTCCTCTCCTGCGAGTGTTATCGACAGGATCGGGGCCGAGCTATTGATATTTTCGTGAAGTCAGTACAAATCGCCTTTTCGTCAAACCGCCGTGCAGTTGAAGCATTTCCTGAATGCTGCGATACATGCAAAAACGAATAAAATCTTCGCTTCGAAGCAAATGCCCAGTCCAACCGCCGCTTCGCTGATCTCCTCCCAACTCCAGATAATTTCGTAATGCGGCAGTGAATTTGGCATCGGCCCCATCAAATATCCGCGTATAGGACATATACGGCTGCAGGGAAGATTCTCCCTGAACGAAATCGATGCCGGTTGAGGGGAATTGAGGTCTCCCCGGCAATTTGGGGAATGATTGCGGATTACCATCAATTTGCGGAGCGTTCATCTCAGGAATTTCCATTGGCGGAAGTTCTGGAGTTGCCTGATTCGTTGAAGGTGTTGAAGGCTCTGATTCGATCGGTCCGAGTAACTCCGGCATCGGTGCCAACTCGGGGACGTCGTTGCCGTTTTCATTTTCGGAAGTTGGAGCAGGCGGGCCGGAAGTCGCTGGAGATGGCTTTTCCTGTTCAATTTTCATCGCTTTTTGAAGGGCCTGATCCCACTGTTCCTGATCAACCGGCTGTAAATCGGTTGGCACCGGAAAGGGGGGAGCTTCGTTCTGGGCGCGCACAATCGGCGAAACAGCATCAACCGCCGGATCGCGCTGGGCACAGGCGAGCCCGGGGATTTTGCATCGCAGCGATTTGCCCCAACCGGTAATTCCCGATCGATGTCTCCTCGGATGTTTTTCTTCCGGGACGGTTGGAATACCGGGATTGAATTCGGGAACTCGGGTGGTGTACCAGGAAATTTGCAGTCCCAATCTTGGCGGATAGTAGGGAGTATATTCCGTGACAGCCCCCAGGCAGATGCCATCAACGTCCAGAATATCTACCAGTTTGGCCAGGTCTTCGGGCGAATCGAGATTCAATTGATAGTCGTGTATCGCGGAATCGACAACACCAACGGGAATGACCTGAAACCCGGGGACTTTTTGCAGTTCCGTTTGATACGCTTCGGCAAAACGACGTCCATCAACGGCCCGCTCAGAGGAAAGATTGATAAACGGAGCAGTCGCGATACGGG
>JALWSL010000229.1 GCA_027080405.1 Planctomycetaceae bacterium | reverse complement strand
CTTTTGATCGACCTCAAAGTTTTCTCGGTCAGCACCTGTCCCCCTTCAGGGCCGACGACGCTGCTTTCAATGACCGCACTGTAGCCTCCGCCGCGAACAGCCCGTTTTGTCGGGACATACGTACCCGGCCCGCATAACTGGATGACAAAGGTTTGCAACGCAGGGCTGCGGGATTTCATCTGCGTGCCGAAATCGTTGAACAGCTCAAAATCATTCGTCACGATGGCAATATCTCCCAGTCGAATCGTGTGAAGTTCCATCCGATACGGTTCATCGGAACCGGAATGCTGTTTGGAATAGCGATCCAATACCGACTGCTTCCAGTTTTTGATCCAGATTCTGGAGGGATCTTTCGCGTATGCCTGAACTTCTTTTTTCACGCGGGCGTATTCTTCGTCTGTCACAATTCGTTTGGGCAATTCGATCGTTTTCACATGATGAACCAGAACGACATCGGCGTGCCTTTCCTGTTTCGCTCCCTGATACGCTTCTTCCCAGGCTATCACGATTCGTCTTGTGATATCCTGCAGCAACGTGGTTCCACGAAGTCGGCGCATCCGTTCCTCTGCTTTTTTTCGGTACATCGGACGCGGTACATGGTCGCCCGCTGCTCCTGCCCAGCCCAGCACAAAAAGGTTTTTGCCATATTTCTTCCGCAGTTCCTGACGTACTTCGTGCCAGAAATCCGCATTGACCTGACGGCCCCCTTCCACCGCCTGGGAAGGACAACCAATGTTGATCGCGGTCGCAATCAACTCCTTTTTTTCATTCCAGCAAAAGAGAACTTCCACACCATGATCTTCATAACCTTCGATACCCCGAAAATCGTCGGTATTGGTTTTGCCGTACATCTGGGCATGTCCATCGGCGTAAACCGCCCGTCGATTTTGTGCCACCATCGCGTAGCCCAACCCCCAACCAACACTTCCCGGTTCCCTCGATTCCCACGCCTTGATGATCGCCTCGGCTATCCGCTTCGAGGCAAATTCAACAAATTCTTTCGGGCGAGTGATTCCCTCTTTCGGCAACAGGTACCGCCCCTCGATCATCGTCGGTGCGGTGTGAGTATGCGTTGCGTTGAGGATAATTTTATTGATATCGATTTCCCGGGAATTTTTCTTCACCCGCTCACGGACCGCTTCATGCAGTCCGCCACGAATGGAAACCAGATCGCACGAAACAAAAATCGCCTGATCAAGCGACTTATCCCCTTCTCGTGATTCAATCACCAGTACGGTTGCCGTCACTTCGCTTTCCACCTTTTTGGCAATGCGTGTGTGCATCTGCCCGGCGAGGGAAACCGGCAGCTTCGGTGTAATACTTGTCGATGCCCCACCAATGTAGAGTTGAGCTGCGTTGCCTTCAGAACCGCCGCACAACA
Organism: Planctomycetaceae bacterium; assembly: GCA_027080405.1. GTDB lineage: Bacteria > Planctomycetota > Planctomycetia > Planctomycetales > Planctomycetaceae > Rubinisphaera. The sequence goes on along the minus strand of JALWSL010000229.1, from coordinate 5,783 downwards.
GGATTGCAAAAATGAAAATCGCAATGCGTTCCCCCACTGCCGAGAGACAGCTCGGAATAGACCATTTAATTCGATTGAGGTTCATGATGATTATTCTTCCCTTGTTTTTCCTCTGGTTTTATCATTGGTGGAATTGCGTTGCGCCAGCCCGCTTTGAGCTGTTCTGTCAGTTGTCTCACCAGCCTGGTATTCTCCGGATTATCCGCGACGTTAATGTTTTCCTGCGGATCGGCAAGATGATCATAAAGTTCGATACCGGCCAGTTTGTCATTTCGCGCCCAGCGGGTCAGACGATATTGGCTCGTGCGAATGGAACGCCCCATATATCCTTTGCTCGGGAATTGACTGAATGCTGCGTTTTTCCAGGGCAACTGCGGATCATCGAGCAAAGCGGCGAATCCGGTTCCTTCAAGATGCTCGGGCAAAGGAAGCCCCGCCAATTGGCATAAGGTGGGGTAGATATCAACAAATTCTACGAGGGCCTCCGTTTTGCAGCCAGCCGCTTTCATCCGGGGATCGACGACAATCAGCGGAGCCCGCGTTGAAAGTTCGAAATTGGTCGCTTTGCCCCAAATGTGATTCTCTCCCAGATGCCAACCATGATCACCCCACAAAACAACGATTGTTCTCTCACGCAGCCCGAGACGATCGAGTTCATCAAGAACGCGACCAATCTGGGCATCAATGTAACTGACACAGGCGGCGTAGCCACGGGTCAATTCAAGAGTCAACTGGTCGGACGGATCTCCCTTGTCGGGAAAGTCTGTGTAACTGCGCGGATGGCCCCAATTGGTCGAAGAAAATCGGGTCGCATTGCGGGGAGCGAACAGGTTCGAGGCAACCTGGACTTTCTCCGGTGGATACAAATCCCAATATTTTTTCGGCGCGATAAACGGAAGGTGAGGCTTCAGAAAACCCAACGCGAGAAAAAACGTTTTATCCTTGTTTTCCCGCAGAGCCTTTATCCCACGAATGGCAATTTGACCGTCCTGAAGAACGTCATCGTCGACCTCGGGAGCTTCGTGAGAAAGACCGAGCACGAAATGATTCACCCAGTCGTCAATTTGGGCCCCTTTCGCCTTCGTCTTTCTCGCAAAAACTTCCCGGGCGATACGCACACCGCGATCTGTGTAGTAGTAGCGGGGACCAGGATACCAGGAAGGGGCTGACCAGGAAATCTTGTCATTCCAACCACTTCGAACATTAAAAGCACCGTGGAAAATTTTCCCGTAGGAAGTTGTCCAATATCCATGATTCCTGAAATGCTGGGGCAGAGTGACGATATCGGGAAGGTGATCACGAAAATGTTTGTGCCGAGAACCGTTAGACCAGATCTCCGTACTGTCCGGCCTCAACCCGGTCAGCAAAGAGACACGGCTGGCTCGACAGATTGCCGCCTGACAATACGCCCGATTAAAAACCATTCCGCGTTCAGCCAGCCTGTCAATATGGGGTGACTTGATGTGCGATTTGCCATAGCAGCCAAGTTCCGGACGTAAATCATCAGCGGCAATAAACAGCACGTTCATTCGCTCATCAGCCAAACCGCTCAATGGGCAGCTTGAAAAAATAAACAGCACCACACACGAAAAAAACATTCGATTCATTTGCTGATTCCTGACTCGTTATCGGAAACGGCTGTTTCGACATTCGATTGACGCCAGATTCGATTGAGAAGTCGTCCGGAAGTTTCCACGATTTTGTAGCCGGCATTCTGCTCCAGACGGGTCCAGTAGATCGGTTTCCCGGAATATCCCCCACCCAAAATTCCATAAATGGTCGGGCAGTAACCTGCGTATCCATCAGCCAGGCCCACCACCGCCGTCATCGGAGCCGGACTGCGGCGTTTGATATCCAGACCGAATTGGCAATACAGTTCGCAAGGCTGAGTCGTCAAGGCAACATCACCGATGCGAATCGCGTGAACCGGCAACGTATCGACCGGGTTTTCCCCGAAGACTTCCTGCAAATGCACGGCACCGAATGCGAATATCATGTTCATCCCGCGAATCTTTTCGCCGGCGTCAATTCGCTTGAGGATTTCACGGGCTTCCGCGAGTCGCTGCGGCTTCGGAAGCCGCACGGCAACGACCAGGTCTTCATAAGTGTGGGCAATAGCGGGGTGTTTATGATACTCAACCTTTTTGTATAACCGCAACGTCTCATCAGCGACCAGCTGCGCGATTCGCCGGAGTTTCTCTTCACGCGATTCTTTACGTGGGTGAAGCTGATCCGTAATCGCAATATCACCTTGAGCACCATTCAGATACAGGACGGGAATGTTCCCCAGTTGTGTGCGGAGAATTTTGCGAGCCTCGCCGGGAAAATCTGCCGAGTAGATACCTGCCGCATAGAAAATGGTGGGATGCGTAGTATTGTGATACAAAACAGCAATCAGTTTTCCATTGAGGTCGGCTGCAAAAATCGCCAGATGCTGCGGATCGTCGGGGCCTTCCAGTCCGGCAAAATCAGGTCGCGACGAATCACCGTGCATTGAATGGGAACCATCCGCCCAGCACAAACGCCGGTTGAATCCGATCTGCGACTTCCCTTTACCCCAGCCAATTTGCCCGGGCTGTGCCGATTGAACCGCTTCTTTGGCCAACTCGACAAGCCAGTCCTGCAGACGATTCACGTAAGGCAAATCGATCGGCATCAAATAGTTTGTCTTTAACAGTGAGGGCCCACCATGAGTGTGCGTGCAGGTGATGAGAATATTGCGAGCCGGTATCGCTGTTGCTCTACTCATCGCTTCGCGCATCGCAGCAACGTGCGCTGAATTCAAGCCAACCAGATCGCAACTGACCAGCAGCAGTTCTGTTTTACCATCTGAAAGGTAAAGTCCATTTGCCTCCAAATCATCCCGCTGCTTCGTCGCTTTTCGAGCCACCCCCGCTCCCTGTACCCAGCCCCCCAATCGATTGTTGATCACACGACTGGCAGCACCAACCTGCAAGGGGGCGTTTCCCCCGGCAAACAACTGCGATGTTACTACCAACAGGGTAAGACTGTAAAAGCAGATAGACTTCATCATTTTCATTCCGATCAGGTTGGCGGGTTTCAATTGGAGGTGCATCAGGATGCCCCCGCCCCGTTGTTTTCGACCGACTGTCGCGCTTTTTCCAGAAGGCGGGAAAGCTCCTTCAACTCCTGACGCGACAAATGACCAATCAACTCTCGATGCAACTTCGCCAACGGTTCATCCATTTGCGACAATATATCAAGGGCTTTTTCGGTGATCTCCACATAGACAACCCGGCGATCCTTGTTGCAACGCTTTCTGGTTACCAGCTCCTGTTTTTCGAGGCGATCAATCAGCCCCGTTATTGCAGGAACAACCTGAACCATCCGCCCGGCAATCTCCAGAGATGGAAGCGGCTTCCCCTCACCCCGTAATATCCTCAGGACATTATACTGCGAAGCGGTCAGGCCATATTCGCGAAAGAACTTCCCCAAACGATTTTCGAAGCGATCATTCGTGCGAAGAATATTCAAATTCGCTTCCTGCTCCGGGGAATCAAAAGGCTTTTTCTTCTTCAACTCCCGCTGCAAACGACTCGATGCCATCCACTCTACTCCCACCTGTTATTAGATTACATGTAAACTGTTATTATATCAAGTATTAGCTGTTTTCAATGTCTAGATCATCTTTTTTGCTGATTTTTTTCTGCTGTCGGTTTTCGAAGAGTCGGTGAATTGGCACTATCGGCGTATCGTCAAAAACGCGCTACCTGCTGCTTTCTTCCTGTTTGAGTTCATTAAGCATGCTGATGACTTCATCGACAACATGTTCCCCGGTGCCGATTTCTGCGTAAGAGTGCAGTCCCGTCCAGGTTTGATAGCCACCCAGTTGATGCGCTTCGACATCGGGCAGATAGCCGATCCAATCATTGGCCAACTCGGCAATGTAAGTGTTTTTGAAGGGCGACCTCTTTTTAATTTCAACCCCCAACCCGGTGAAGTATTCAGCCGGGACGCCAACAATGGCCACATCGCCTATCAGCATCACCTGCAGCCAGGTTTCGCGCTGCTGTCCCTGTTGCGGTTGAAGCACCTTTCGCATATCCCGAAAAACCTTGATGACATCATCAGCACGCGAGCCGGAATATTTCTTGCAGTAGGAAACGACTTTCTGGTCTTCAATTTTTTCATCGAATGTGCGCACCTTGAAGGTGAAGGGCCGTCTGATTGAAACGAGCCGATCCACGGGCCGCGACTCTGCTTTGTTCATCGCATCTTTGATGACCGCCTTGAATCGATCAACCGCCTGGGCCGTTGTAACGCGGTTGATATTGTGTGTCGAGCCGGACGCTCCTTCGAGGAAACAGACCACACCGCCCAGTTCGTCTTCCAGTTCCTGGGCAGCCAGTCCGTAGAAACCGGCCGAGCGGACATTTCCTTTGCGCGTGCCGATTGTATGCGTGGAGTGGTTATAGATAATGGCGCGCGGCTGTTTATCCTTGCCTCGGAACAGAAGCACCGGGAGCTGTGGATCGAACGGGCCGGTTGAGCGAATCGCTCCTGCGGTTGTGCCAATCCAGCGAATTTTTCCATCCGGCATCATCAGGCGACTGTTCGCCCCCACGGTGTTTTCTTCTCCGAGATAGAAGGAGAACGTCGCCTCGCCCCCTTTCAGGTTCTCGTTCGCTTTTTGAACCGAGGCAATGACCGCTTTTTTCAGACGCTCACAGAAAACATCGTCGCGACCATATCCGTGCACAATGGTGGTGCTGGGAGCGTGATGCGTATGCGTGGCGTTGATGAGGATATTCTCAGCGGGAATGCCGGTACTCTTTTCAATTTCAGCACAGGCGGCATCTGTCAGTCGGCGTTCAACAAACAGGACATCACACTGCACAATGGCGATTTTCGTTTGACCCGGCTTTTCGATAACGACCGCCACAGCCCGCAGTTCCCCTTCCTGATCGTTGACAAACCGGGGGAAAATTCCTCCTGCGATAACCATCGAATTATCCGATTTGAGATTCACCGCGGCTGCTCCCACACGAATATCTTCCTTGATTTTCCCCTCCGATCGCCGTTGCGCTGTCTTGCGAGGATCAGGATGCACCGCCTGATAATGTGTGACAATTTCTTCCGGCTTCAGAGCACGATTGAAGAGGGCAACCTCCGCTATTTTTCCTTCCAGATTCGCGAAGCCATCGTTCCGGCCGCCAAGAAAAACCTGCCCTCCAGATTCCGGACGGGTTATTTCGACTTCGCCGGTAAATTCGGGCGTGCTGTTTCCGTTGAGATAGACCGTCACTTTTTTTCCGTCGCGAATCAGGACAACGTGATTCCAGCTTCTGGGCAGAATGGTTGAATAACCGGCGAGTAATTGATCTTTCTTGTTCCCGTTGAAGAAGATCAGTTTTCCAGCCGTGAGTGAATTGTTGTGGGTGCCGCCGATGCCGAAATGATCCCCGGCAGCGGTTTCGTCCCCCGCTTTTCCGACGGAAAAGAAATAGCCGGTCACGGGACGAGCCCGCGAAGGCATTCCATTCCAGAACCAGAGTTCGACGGTGTACGTATCGCCGAGGGCAACTTCGTTCGCCTTCATCCGTCCGCCGGCAAAGTGGACAGCCCGGTAATCCGCCTTCACGTGACTCGTTTCTTCAAAACCGGGAAGATAAAACGCGACTCCCTTTTCATAGACGCCGTCATGTTTGCCGGTGAGATCAACCGCGCGCGTCCCCGAGATTTCATTCATTCGCCAATAGGCGCGCGGCTTCGCCGCCAACACCGCTTTTGTGTACCGGGAAGGGGGACTCTCCCGCTTTCGC
>JALWSL010000228.1 GCA_027080405.1 Planctomycetaceae bacterium | reverse complement strand
GGCTAAAGCCTTGCGCTGTTGATCGATTTCGTGATCTTGATTTTCCGTCCCATTGTGACGTTCAATTGATTTCCGGGAACGAACAGCTCTTTTTCGAAACAGCTGAACCTCAAACAGAATTCTGCTTGCCGGTTGGAGGGTGGGAAAATGACGCCGAGACGATGCAGCAGATTGAAGCGAAATACAAGTTGTGGAATACGGGTTCAATCGCCACAAAGCGGGCACGCAATCCCTTTCTCGTTCAACAGATTTTGCGGGATGCGAATCTGCCCAGCCTGAATGTTCGCCAATCCTTCAGTGAGCATGACGGCGGAGATTGGATCAGAAAACCGCTTGCAGGGACGGGAGGGATCGGTATTGAGCGGGTTCTCCCCACAAATAACGGTTGTGAGCCGGATTGTTACGATCAGCATTTCGTGTCCGGTGAATCTCACTCGGCGATTTTTTTCGCCTCGCAAGAGGGGAAAACAAGTCTGCTTGGTATGACGAAGCAGATCATCGGTTGTGAAGAATTGCCCGATCGCCCGTTCGCTTATGCCGGTTCGGTTGGGCCGGTTCTATCAGGTGAAAATGAAGGGGAAGAATCAATCCGATGGACTTTGCAGCAAATGGCAGATGCGTTACGCAGGCAGATTCATTTTTACGGACTGTTCTGTCTAGATTTTGTTGTTTCGCAGAATATCCCGTATCTTGTTGAAATCAATCCACGTTATTCAGCTTCGATCGAAGTGCTTGAACTGGCGCTGCAGCAGTCGTTTTTGCAACACTTCCTGAACCGTGGTGCGTGTCGCACCGCAGCGGAAGAGGTGATTGGCAAATCGATCCTGTATGCCTGGCGGGAGATGGAATTGTCGCCAGATTGGGACTGGAATCGGGCGACTTGCATATTGGGAAACAAACCTTGGAACTACGATCAGTGGAGCGTTCCCGTGCTGAGCGATCTGGCAACACCGGGAACTAGATTCGCAACAGGCGATCCGATCTGCACCGTCTGGGCAGAAGAAACAACCGTCCAAAGTTGCAAAAAAAAACTCACAGACAGAACCCGAAGCCTGAAACGTATGTTGAGCATTAATAAATGATTATCTGTGCAATGGATTATCTGCGTCTTGCCTCTGTATCGCAGAATAATCCGGCAGTAGATCGAAATCGCGCAGAAAGGTTCGGCTGAAGTGAAAGCCGGACGGAACACCATCGCCAACGCTGTTTGCGGCGATTTGGTATCAAACCTTTCTGCAGTTCCACTCAAGCGGATTTCGACCAACCCGGCTTATGCCCCGTATTTTTCGAAACGGCCGGCGTGAGCCATCGCCAATGACATCAGGTATTTTGAGGGAAATTGTCCCAGCCCGCCCTGAAGACAGGACGCTTCCCCAAAGCTCGTGCACGCATCGGTTCTGCAGTTGTCTGAAGCAATCAAAGTGGGAACCGGATGCCAGGAATGGGACTTCATTTTGGAAGGTGTACTATGGTCGCCGGTCACAATCATCACATCGGGATTCAACTTGGTGATGCGTGGGATCGCAGCGTCCAATTCCTCGATCCGTTTAACCTTGGCCTCGAAATTTCCGTCTTCTCCCGTGGAATCGGTGTATTTGAAATGCACGAAGAAGAAATCGTAATCGTTCCAGTTCGCTTCCAGACAACTGCACTGCTCATCCAATGTTTGGCCTGCGTCCAGAACCTCCATACTGACAAGTCGGGCGAGCCCCCGGTACATCGGATACACGGCAATCG
>JALWSL010000227.1:5364-7171 GCA_027080405.1 Planctomycetaceae bacterium | reverse complement strand
ATTCGCTTCATTGGACAAATCAGTTCCGAGCAGAAGCGGTGACTTGTTCATCCGGGAAAATCTGGCTTGAAAAAGTGGAGTATGAAACGTTGCCGCTGCAGGCAGTCAAGGAATCGTCACAACAGGATGGCCCCGTTGGCGTTCTCATCGACTACATCAACGAGGTACGGGAAGATGAAGCCAAACTGCTGGAATTGGCGGAGGAACTGAACGATCTGCGGCGCAAACTGCCTGAAGAAATCATTCATGGCGAGGATGCCATCCTTTTGAACAGCCCGGAGTATCTGCAAAAGCTGTTGGATGAGGTGCAACCGCTGTTGATCACACGTTTGGGCAGGGGAGTTTCGGCGTGAAAATTTTACGATTGGATCTGTTGGCCTTCGGTCCGTTTACCGGTGTCTCTCTTTCGCCCGGCGAAGGAAACCACGGATTGCATCTTGTGTATGGTCCCAACGAAGCCGGGAAAAGCTCCTCACTGCGCGCCTTGCGTCAATTGCTGTTTGGTATCCCTCACAACAGTGCCGACAATTTTATCCATGCCAACTCCAACTTGCGTATCGGCGGTTTACTGGAAGATAACGACGGGACACGAATCGAGCTGATTCGGAGAAAAGGTCGAAGCAAAACATTGCGTGGGCCGGACGATGTCTCGGTGCTCGATGAGAACATCCTGACTGAAATTCTGGGGGGTGTTGAGGAAACGGTATTTAGCCAGCGATTCGGGATCGATTACGAAGAGTTGCGAAAAGGGGGCGAAGCAGTTGTAAGCGGTGGCGGCGATTTGGGAGAAATCCTATTTGCCGCAGGAGCCGGAGTGGCCGATCTCGGCCGTATCCAACAACAACTGGATGAGGAAGCAGCTGGGCTTTTCAAACCGCGTGGTTCCCTGCAAAAAATTAACAAGGCCGTTTCAGAGTTGAACAACAACCGCCGTGCAGTCAAAGATGCGCAACTGCATACAAGTAAATGGAAGCAAAATGACTCGGCGATGAAGGAGGCGATCAAACGCAAGGATGAAATCGAAAGCCAGCTTAAGGAAAAAAGGACAGAACAGAATCGTTTGAAACGGTTCCTCAATGCGATTCCGCTGATCGGTCAACGGAAGCAGTATTTGGATGAACTGGCTGACCTTGAAAGTGTTCCTTTGCTACCGGATGATTTTGCCAGCCGCCGAAGTGCGATTTTTGCACAGCTTCAGAGTGAGAAACAGATTGAACGGGAAGCGGTGCAGGCCATTCAAAAATTGGAAGCACAGATTGACGAACTCGATTTTCAGGCGGATTTACTGGATCACCGGACTGCAATTGGCCAGTTGCATACCGATTGGGGAAGTTACCAGAAGGCGAACAGGGACAGGCCAAAACTTGTGGGTCAACTGGAACAGTCCGAGCAGAAGATCAAGTCGATCCTGAAGGAACTGGGACGCGAGGCGGACAAGATGCCTGACGATGGTGTCTGGATAAATCGTGTACAGAAACAGCAGATTCAGGCATTAGCCGCACAGCGACAAGCGAGAATGGATCGAAAAGATTCCGCCGAAAAGAATATTTCCAACCTGAAGGCACAAATACGTCAACTCGAATTGGAAACGGCAGAAAATCCTCCGTTCGAGAATATTGAAGAACTGAAACGGATGATCCGCACGATTCGCAGGCAGGGGGAGATCGAACAGCTGTTGGCCGAAAAACAATTGGAGTTGACGGAACTCGAGCAGCAGACAGCAGTCGATCTTAAAAAGTTACGGTTTTGGAAGGGGAGTCTCGATGATCTTGAGGTTCTGGCGGTTCCTGCAATGGAAACGATTGAT
>JALWSL010000227.1:4381-5354 GCA_027080405.1 Planctomycetaceae bacterium | reverse complement strand
TCGATACGCTGCGTGAGGAAGTTCGGCAACTCGACCAGGCCCTCGACAGATTGCAATTGCTGCATGATGTCCCAACCGCAGGCGATCTTGAACAGGCACGCAAGGTTCGCGATGAACTCTGGCAGTTGCTGAGCGAGATCTGGCAGGGAACAGGAAGCGATGAAGATCCGGAGGTGGTCGAACTGCTCCGTCAATTTCCGGATGCGGAGAATTTGAGACACGCTTTTCAGATCAGTATCGAGAACGCCGATTCGATTGCTGATCGTCTCTGGCGGGAAGCCGAACATGTCGCTGAAAAGGCGAAACTGATTTCTGATCGAGCGAAGAAAAACGAACAGATGGAGGAACTGGAAACGGAGCGGGCTTCAGCGGGGCAGCGACTTAAACAGCTTGAAACCGAATGGCTCGAATTGTGGTCGAAATTGAACATCACCCCCGCTTCGCCACGTGAAATGCGTTCCTGGCTTGGTCAACAGCAGAGTCTGGTCGAAGCAGCCGGTATGATCCGTAAGCGGCGTCTGGCGGTCGAGGAAATATCGGAGACAATCGGGAAGTTTCGTTCCGAATTGAACAGCCTGCTCGGAAACCTGGAAGGAAGTCGCGGAGTTGAAGACGAAACTCTGGCCGTGATGCTCGATTATTCTGAACAGTTGGTCGATGAGGTTGAATCAGCGCATCAAAAATACCAGAACCACCAGAAGCTGTTGCAGAAATATCGTGACGATCTTCTTGCGGCGACGCAGGAAGCGGACGAGGCGGCGAGTGGTCTCGAAAGTTGGCAAAACGAATGGGAAGACGCCGTTTCTGTTCTCGGATTGCAGCGCGAGGCTCAACCTTCTGAAGCGAATCTGGTCCTTGAAATAATCGACGAGTTGAAGCACGAACTCGAAGAAGCGGCCAGGCTCCGGGAGCGCATTCAGGGAATTGACAAGGATAGCGCGAATTTCGATCAAGCGGTCTCGGAATTGTTGAG
>JALWSL010000227.1:2303-4371 GCA_027080405.1 Planctomycetaceae bacterium | reverse complement strand
TTGTTGGGCCGGATGGCACCCGATCTCACCGAACGACCGTTGGATCTGGCGGTAGCTGATCTGTACGATCGGCTGGAGGCTGCCATCACGGCCAATACAAACTATTTAAGCTGGAAAGAACAGCTGGAAACTGAGCGGGGCAGACACGACGCGGCGGCATCGAACATCGCCAGGTTGAATGAAACGATCCAGGCAATGTGTCAACAGGCCGGATGCGATTCGATGGAAGAATTACCGGTGGTAGAACAGCAATCCCTGCAACGTCGCAAGATGGAAGAGGAGATTAAAACGGTTAATCAACGCCTGAGCGATCTGACTGCCGGTTCTTCGCTGGATGAATTTGTCCTCGAAGCTGAAAAACTCGATACCGACCAGATTCAGGCTGATGTCTATCGACTGGAAGATGAACTTCTGCAATTGGATCAGGAAAGGGGTGAATTGGCCGAGTTGATTGGCTCTTTACGAAATGAATTGCAACAGATGGATGGGAGTGCACAGGCGGCCCGCAGACAGGAAGAATCGGAATTGTTGATCGCGGGCATTCGCAACGATGTCTCCCGATATGTGCGGTTGAGGCTGGCTTCGGTTCTCCTGCGTCGATCGATTGAGCGGGTACGTGATGCCAGCCAGGGGCCGGTGATTGATCGGGCGAGCCAACTGTTTGCCGAACTGACACTCGGCTCATTTGATGGGTTGCGGCCCGATTACGATGAAAAGGGGAACGCCGTTCTCGTGGGAATCCGGGCACAGAACAGGCAGATTATCCACGTGGAAAACATGAGTGACGGAACCTGCGATCAGATGTACCTGGCCATTCGGCTGGCGATGCTGGAATCGACTCTCCAAGAGAGCAAGCCACTGCCGTTCATCGTTGATGATGTCCTGATCATGTTCGACGACGCCCGCGCTGTTGCCGCCTTGAAGGTTCTGGCAGCACTTTCTAAAAAAACACAGGTCATCTTTTTCACCCATCACGAACACCTGCTCGAATTGGCACGCGAGTGCATCGATGAAAACGTACTGTTTACCCACACGCTGTCCTGAAACCGCCCATTTGGGCTGAAGTCCGCCAGACACCGCCGGTTGCAGTCAATCGCCTGTTGGTGCCTGTTGGTAATCGTGATATCAACCAGTTTGAAACGTGTTCAGCCTGCTTTTGCCTGCTCATTTTTTCAATCCTTTTCGATGATCTTTCAGGCAATCCGGATCGAGCGGTGTAGGCTGACCGGTTACGTCGACCGGATGGGTGAAAAGGTATTTCCAGACGGCTTCGTGGATGAATTTCCCATTTTTGTCCCTTCCCGCCGCTCCGCCAGGGACGACACTTGAATGGGCACGACGAACGTTGTTGCCGACATCGAAACTGGTGATCAGTCGTCGTGTATTTTCATAAGGCGGTTTTGAAAAATCGACATTCACAATCGGGCCGTACTTGTTCATTCCCAGTAATTCCCATGAGCGGCAATAATGATCGGCCGTCCAACCACCATCAAGCACATGGGAGAACCCGAAGTAGCGATTGCGCGGAGTTTTTGACGGAAGGCTCTGCCACGTCTGCAACTGATCTCGAGGGCCACAGAACATCACCACACGACTGACTTTCTTGTAGACCGCGAACCGGGCCGAAGTTGTTGACCCGTGTGAACTGCCCGCCATGATGACATCTTCCCAGCGTAAATCGTTTCCGTCTTCGGTCAGAAAATAACGCCAGTTGGCCTGTGGATTTTTCCTGTCGAGCCATTTGACGAACTGCGTCGCCCGAACCATCATGGAATCCGGCTTGGCAATCGCGACCTGATCACTGAAATCTTCTCCGGTAGCCGCCTCCAGCCGTACGTTTCCCCGGCATGTTTCGCTGACAGGGTTCTCCCGGCAAAGTTTTGAAAACCAGGCTCGGGCGTAGTGCACCTGAATGCTGTGCAAGCCGTAACTGGCCAGTCGATCGAAGAGGAGCTGATTGGGTGACATCATCCAGATGACGAGTTTTCCGCGCGGTTTCACTCGGGTATCAACGGCGGCGTTTTCGAGATCCTGAATCTTGCCCGCCGATTCGAAAACAAAACCGATT
>JALWSL010000227.1:0-2293 GCA_027080405.1 Planctomycetaceae bacterium | reverse complement strand
ATCAATAAAGTTGTAAAAGAACGGTCTCTGAAACGATCTGTTTTCATCATCTGGCTTTCTGTTCGATGAACTCTCATTGGAAATCCAAGCTCAAAATTTTCCATCACGCACCTCAAATTTTGTCGGCTTGCCGTGATACTCGCCGCCGTTTTTGACCCAGTCTGCAATCCAGTCGATCATTTGCAGCGCGTTGACGGAAGGATAGGAAAATTGCTGATGTCCTTTTTGACCGTTGTTCAACAACGCGGTTGGGGCTTCTTCACCGTCAATCTGCAGATTCTTTCCGAGTCGTTTCGCCAGTGCTTCGCAACTTCGCCGAACAGACAATGTTTCCGGGCCGGCGATGTTGAGGACAAAGGGCGGCGTATTTACATGTTCGAGAGAGGCGAGTGCCATTGCGTTGGCATCACCCTGCCAGATGACATTGAACGCCCCCATCGTCACATCGATCGGTTGATCATTCCAGATTTTTTGGGCCAGATCGACAAGCACGCCGTATCGCAGTTCGCACGCATAATTGAGACGGAGCAACGAGACTGGCAGCTTGTATTTCAACGAAAAGTATTCATAAATCCGTTCACGCCCCAGAACCGAATTGGCGTACTCTCCTACGGGAGCAAGAGGATCCGTTTCCTGAGAGCCTCCTTCGCAAATTGGCGTCAACGGATAGACATTCCCTGTCGAAAAGGCCGCGATTCTACTTTGGCGATACCGCTTCATGGCTAAAGCGGGCATGTAGGTGTTCATCGCCCAGGTCAGGGATTGATTGTTGGAAGTTCCGAATTTGACACCGGTCATGACCATCACATTCGAGGCATCGGGAAGCTCGTTGTAAACATTTTCATCAAGTAGATCAGCCGTGATCGTTTCAATTCCCCATGATTCGAGTTTTTCTTTCAACTGATTGTTCGAAAAACGGGAAACGCCGATGATTTTTCGCGAATCTCCCGCTTTTTCAGAGGCGATTTTGGCCATCCTGGCCAGTGTCGGCCCCATTTTTCCGCCCACACCGAGAATGACCAGGTCCCCTTCGATGCGGGACATCGCTTCAATCAAATAGTCTGGCGGTTGGCTTAACAGTTCATCAAGCTGGTCGACATTCTGGATCGTCTGTGGTCTGCTCATTCTGCTTACGAACCCTTTTGCCCTGTTTGAAAGTACGAAAGAGGAATAATTGTTTTTTTGAATAGATGGAACGTTTCCAGAATAAACAGGTTTGCTGTTCGTTGCAACAAGGTCGAAGGATGGTCACAATCAGTGAGGCGTTGGTCGAGGAACATTCGGAACGAACCGGGCTAAAAAAAACAGGCCCTGACCAGGTCCGAAATATGACCAATTACGGATAAGGTGTTTCTTGAAAAGTATAGATGGCAGGAAACTTATGCGATTGATTCGGTATCACGAAAATTGTGGCGGCAAAGCGATTATCTTTCTGATGACTGCAATTGCCTGTGCGGTCGGGTTCTCCGGGACGGTCGTTGCGGGTGGTGAGATCGGCCCCTTCGAAGAAACAGATTGGCCCTGTTGGCGTGGTTTGCATTATGATGGTATCGCGAGACCTCAACAGTCGCCGATGAAATGGAGTGAAGCCGAAAACATCGCCTGGAAGGTGAACATTCCCGGTCGCGGTTACGGTTCTCCGATTGTTGTGGGAAGTTCTGTCTATCTCGCCACTGCTGATGAACAGAAGCAGACCCGCTCACTTGTCTGCATCGATAAAATCTCCGGGAAGCAGGTATGGAAGTGTGATGTGCATACCGGGAAGGCGACACCGCCACGCAACAGGAAAGGGACGCAGGCTTCTTCCACGCCTGCATGTGATGGCAAGCGGCTTTTCATCAATTTCCTGCATGACGATGCCATGTTCACCTCGGCAGTTGATTTGGCAGGGAACATTCTGTGGCAAACCCGTATTACCGGATACGTCGTCCATCAGGGGTACGGTTCATCTCCCGTGTTGTATGGCCCGTTGGTGATTGTTTCTGCTGACAATAAATCGGGCGGAGCGATTGCAGGCTTGAATCGGGAAACGGGTAAAATTGTCTGGAAGGTGAAACGTCCGGAGATGCCGAATTACCCCTCGCCAATCATGCTGAAGGCCGCCGGGAAAACTCAATTGGTGATGACCGGTTGCGAGCGCGTTTCCAGTTTCGATCCAATGACCGGGAAAGTGAATTGGGAGGTGGAAGGAGCAACGACCGAGTGCGTCACCAGCACCGTTACCAATGGTAGTCTCGTATTCACGAGCGGCGGCTATCCTAAAAACCACGTTTCTGCGGTTAAAGCTGATGGT
>JALWSL010000226.1 GCA_027080405.1 Planctomycetaceae bacterium | reverse complement strand
GGCATATCCAACAGTCCGCCACGGTCGGGATCGAATCTGATAGCCGATCCCAATACAGACGATTGGCACCAAAGCGACGATGAGCCAGTAACGCTGGATGGCCCCCAACGATTCCATCACTCGCTCTTCAAAATGCTCCTGAGGCAACCGTTCACCAAACCTGAAAAGCTGCGACTTCTTGCCGATGTCCTTCGCATCAACCGAAGCCCCGGCCCAAAGCAGACGTTTATGCGCCTTTTCGGTATATTCAAAAGTCTTCACACCCAGAAACAGCGCTGCACAAAACAGCGTAATGCTGAGCATGGTAATCAACCCACCCCGTTTGCCGAGCTGGGCACAACGGACTGCCCAGGCCATCGTCAAAGAACTGAAGATGAGCACAACCGTGTTCAATCCTCCCAAATACTTGTTCAAATACTGCGACGCATACTCGAAAACTTCGGGATGATTGGCGCGGAAAACGGCGTACGCACAGAACAGTCCGCTAAAGAACAGTAATTCGGTAATGAGGAAGATCCACATTCCGAGTTTACCGGAATCGAATTGCTGTTCCGAATTGTCAAAATGATGCGCACTGAACGGCTTGTGATGCCAATCGTCGTGACCATCCGTATGGCCATCATCCAGTTTATCGTGAGGTTCCACGGCAGTCGCCATTGGTCAACCTTTTCTCTCGTTATCTAATCTCTGAAAAAAACAAACCGCCGGGTTCAAGTCGCGAACCCACATCCCGTTACCTTTACCCAATTAACTCTGCGGGGCCTCTTCTTTTTTCCGATTGACGAAACACTCGTTTTCTGCATCCCAAACCACTGATTGCATATCATACGGATTGCCCACAACAGGCGTTTCTTCAAAATTGGCAAGTGGTGGAGGCGAACTGCATTGCCATTCCAATGTCGCTCCTCCCCAGGGATTGGCGGGAGCTTTCCGTTTGGTAAACAGCGACACAATCAGAACTACCGCTGCCAAGGCCAGGCCCAGGCCAAGCATGAATGCACCGATTGTCGAAAGGACGTGATACACCTGGAATTCGGGAAGGTAGTTATAGTACCGCCTCGGCATTCCGCGGGAACCCATCACAAATTGAGGGATGAATGTCAGATTGAAAGCGACAAAAACAATCAATGCGGAAACCTGTCCCCAGAATTCGTTATACATGTAGCCCGTCATTTTGGGCCACCAATAGAAGACACCGCCCATAAAGGCGATCAGGGTTCCGCCCATCATCGTGTAATGGAAATGGGCGACAATGAAGTAGGTGTCGTGCAGATGGATATCGGTCGCCAAGGCTCCCAAAAACAGCCCGGTCAATCCACCGATTGTAAACAGGAACATGAAAGAGAGTGCGTAGCACATGGGAGTCGCCAGATTGATCGATCCCTTGTACATCGTCGCGAGCCAGTTAAAGACCTTGATCGCAGACGGAATGGAAACACTGAAGGTCAAAACGGAAAAGATGATCGTCAGTAACTCGGACTGACCGCTGGTAAACATGTGATGTCCCCAGACCAGAAAGCCGAGCAACGCAATGGCCATGCTGCTGAAAGCGATAAACCGATAACCAAAGATCGGTTTGCGGCTGAAAGTAGAAAACAGTTCGCTGGCAATCCCCATCGCAGGCAGAATCATGATATAAACGGCAGGATGCGAATAGAACCAGAAAAAGTGTTGATAGAGAACCGGATCACCCCCCATGGACGGATCGAAAATCCCCAGACCCAACAACCGTTCAGCTGCGATCATCAGCAAGGTTATCCCCAGAACCGGCGTCGCGAGAACCTGAATAATGGCAGTCGCGTAAAGCGCCCAAAGGAACAGCGGCATGCGGAACCAGGTCATTCCCGGTGGTCGCATCGTATGGATTGTCACAATGAAATTCAGCCCGGTAAAGATCGAACTGAATCCCAAAATAAACGCTCCCAGGGTCGCTGCAATAACGCTGGTCTGTGTCGTGTTTGTGGAGTATGGCGTATAGAACGTCCAGCCGGTATCCAACCCCGTTGTGAGGATTGCAGTCACCAGAAAAATGAAACCGACAATCCAGAGATAAAAACTTCCCAGATTCATTCGGGGGAATGCGACATCTTTCGCCCCCAGCATGATCGGCAACACAAAGTTCCCCAACGCAGCCGGGATACTGGGGATGATAAACAGAAACACCATGATCGCCCCGTGCAGGGTGAACAGCTGGTTGTAGACATCGTGATTGGTTAAAGGTGTCGCCTCGATCGCACTCCAACTCGGAATCAGAGAACCCAGAAAGTTCTGAACTTTGGCCAACGGGAGTGTCGCTCCGGGGGTCAGATGCTCTGCCCGCAGAATCAACGCGAGCGCTCCACCCAGAAACATCGAGGACATCGTCGCAATAAGGTACATCAGCCCAATTCGCTTATGATCGAGCGTAAACGCCCAGGATTTGAAGCCTTTACTGCACGTCAGGAAATTTTCCCCGCCATGTGATTCTGATTCATGTTGAGCGGGCATTGCAGCAGTAGCCATGCGCTTGCTCCTTAAAATAATGTCAATGGAATTTGGTTGATAAAAAATCGGAATAAAACGTAGCCGAATACCTCTTGGCAACCTGACAACTGTCAGTCGCGATGCACCCTGTCTACTGTCTATTCTTTTTTCAGATGTTTGAAATAGGCGATGACCGCATCGATCCACTCATCCTTGATCGTACCTTTGAAACTCGGCATTTTGGGATCAAACCCCTGAGCGACCTGGGAATTTGGATCCAGAATCGATTGTCGAATATAATTTTCATCAACAGTAACAGTCTTGCCGCCCTGCAGATTTCTTGTCGTACCGAACGAGCCTTTGAAACTCGGGCCAACTTTCTTGGAACCATCGCTCGAATGACAGTTGACGCATCCAAGCATTTCAGTAATCCGCTTGCCACTTTCGTAGAGCGGTTCGTTATCCTTGATCGGATCGGAGGCATCTTCCAGCCAGGTTTCAAAATTCGGGTCGTCATTCAGATCCGTTTTCGACGGGTCGTTGTTATGAACAACAACTTTACTCAGCATGTCGGAGTGTTGCTGCCCGCAATACTCAGCACACAAAATATCGAACGTTCCCGGTTCCAACGCCTCAAACCAGACCCCTGTATAACGTCCCGGGACGACATCCTGTTTCACGCGGAAAGCGGGAATAAACAGGCTGTGAATGACATCCTTGGACTGCATGATCAGTTTGACCGGTTTTTGGGCCGGAATATGCAATTCACCCGAGACCGCACCGGTCGGATACCTGAAGTTCCACTGCCACATGCTGGCGGTGACGTTAATTTCGTATGCCTCTTCGGGAGGAGAACGCATATCGACATAACCGGCGAAACCCCATCCGAAGATGATCAGGACAAGAAACGCGGGAAGAATGGACCAGCCGAGTTCCAAAAGTGTGTTATGCCCCGGGCTCGGCTGTGCTTCCACGCCTTCAACCCGACGGTACTTGACAACAAAGATGATCATCAATGAGGTGATCAGTGTCAAAAAGAAAACGGAAATCCAGAAGATAAAGTAATACAACCCGTCCACTGTGGGAGCGAATGTTGAATTGGGAACCTGAAAGAAAAGTGAATCGTGCATGGTTAAACTCATCAACTAAGAAGAACGAAGGCGAACTTCTCTGATCATTCTCTTTTTAATATGAAATTGAGACTTTTCTGTACTCGTTAGATTAATGAACTTTTCGGTACTGTTCTCTCCGGAACCGGCGACATCGACTCTTCCGCCGCCTTCTGTCGCCTTTTACCCAGGCGATGGGAGATGAATATGATCAAACCGATTCCAAAAATGGTGGCCACTCCCCCCAGCTTCATGATCATCACCGCAGTTGGAGCATAAGTCCCTTCTGCAGCATCATAATGGAAACAGAGGAGAATAAATTTATCGAACGCGTTTCCAATTTTGCCTTCGCTCGCTTCCACCAGAGAAAGACGAAGTGTTTGTGGCGGAAATTCGACGCCATAATGATACCGTGATATTTTTCCATCAGGCATGCAGGTGCAAAATACAGCCGGATGTGAATATTCCTTTCGCTTGGGCAGGTAGACATACCGAATCCCCAATGCCTCAGCGAGCGTTTTGACAGCCGCTTGCGTTCCTGACAGAAAATTCCAGCCGTCCGCTTCGGCGTTCTTCCCGTAGGATAGCAGATACTTCTCTTTCGTCTTCTTGAGTTGCTCGACCGATTCCCCCGGTTCCAGGCTGACCGAAACAATCCGGAAGTCGCGACCGGCGACCAGGTCGATTTTTCTCAGGGAATCGACCAATCCATTGAGCTGTAACACGCACAACATCGGACAGTTCGAATAATTCATCGAAATGATGACCGGTTTATCGTCATTGAACAAATCGCCCAGCCGAATCACTTCTCCCCGATCATTCTGGAAATTCAGATCCAACGGAAGTTTTCGTTCGAGATGCTCATCAACGCCCGCATCCTTCAAGGCAGCAGGCAGAAACTGCTGGTTTTGAGCAGAGCAGACCGCCCCCTCAAATCCAGAAGCGAAGATCCCCCAAAACAGGATCAGCTTCAACAGTTGTAATGATGAATTCTTCATATTCTCAATCACAGCCCGCCATCTATTGAAGCAGGCTTAACAAAAACCGGCACTCCAAACGCCCGATGCTCCAATCCCGACTCCCGGCTACCCATTATTACAGGACAACCAGCTTTTTTAAGTACACCGTTGCACAGGTAAACCCGATAGTCACTGGCACGGGGCCGGCATTACTTTTTCGATTTCATTTCCTTTAACACATCCTGCATCGACTGTTGAATCGGGATTGAAACAATCCCCTTTTCGCGATCAATCCAGGTGTAACTCTCCAGTCTCTTCTTCTGTTCAGCCAACTTGACAGACGACTCGTTCGCAGGGAAAAGCGAATGCTTCCGTTTCTCTTCGATCCCCTGATACTCGAAATACAGAACCTGCACGGCGACAACAATCACAAAAGTGATGATGATCGCAATAAATCCAATCACAGAAATGGTACCTGCGTTTATATCGTCGTAACGAGCCATATTTCTGTCTCCAACCGTATCTCCAGGCCCCCAACAGGCCCGTGCCATCTTGAACCCGGCCAGGGTCTGCCCAGCAAACCCGGTGATAATTCATATTCTGTCAAATGTTATGGAAAGCCAACGATTCCGGCAGACGCGGATCCCGTTTGGCGATCAAATGATGATCTCCAGCTATCTTCAACACTCCAAAACTGAAAAGCCCGACGATTCCCAACAGGCAGCCGATATCAATTAAACCGATGGCCGGCCCCTGCGGCGATACTTCCGGCATGATCAGCCAGAACAGATCGATCCAGCACATCACCAGCAAAAAGACGGCCCAAAAGAGAAGCTGCTTCGCTTTCCGCTTGACGGTTCGTGACATCAGCCCCAGAAACGGAATCACGAAATGACCGAGAATGAGCATCATCGCAACAACACCCCAGCCATTCTCCTGTCTTCTTGCATACCAGACCGTTTCTTCCGGAATATTCGCATACCAATAAAGTAGATATTGGGAAAAAGCGATATAAGCCCAAAAGCAATTGAATCCGAAAAGCAACTTGCCAACATCGTGTCTGTGTTCTGCATTGATCGTCTTGCAGAGGACGCCCCGACTGTTGAAGTAGTAAATCAGAATCGCAAGCACTGCAAAGAACGAAACGACCGCATTGGAAAAGAAGTAAACACCAATAATTGTGCTGAACCACTCCGGATCAAGCGACATGATCCAGTCCACCGCGGCGAACGTTAAGGAAAGGGCCAAAACGATAATCGAAAGAGCACTCCAACGTTCCATCCGCAGGCTCAGGTCAGGATCCCCTGATTCATCCTGCTGGGTCGATACATTCAAGTAGAACCGTGAACAGATAATCCAGAAGGCGAAATAGGCAAAGGCACGAATGGCAAACCAGGTTGCGTTCAAATAAATCGCCTTATGTTTGATCAGAGGGTTCGATTCGACAACTTCCGGACTGTTCCAGTGGAACAGGGAGTTATTGCCGACCAGTACCAGAAAAAGAATGGGCAGAAACAGCACCGCCAACGGAACAAATCCGGTTGTCATCAACTCGACAATCCGACGAACAACCACACTCCACCCCGAACGTGTCAAATGCTGGATCAGCACAAAGAACAGGGCCCCTATTGTCACACTGAGAACGAAAGTGAAATTGTGCAGGTAACTGAAAAAGAACTGTCTCCAGTTGCCGGTCGACATCGCAATGATGCCCGCCAGCAGCATCCCGACAATACCGACAATCATTGCGGTGTTCGTCAACGAACCTGCGACATCATTCAAGGTGCCCGGATCTTCCAGTTCAGTCGTGTGTGAATTGTGGTCTGACATGATAATTACTGTTTGATATTTCGTATTGGTAAACGACAGTTTCCTGTTCAACGCATCTCCCAGGGCCGTTACACAGTCCGGTGAAATGCGGTTCCTGTTTTTGAACTCGGGCCACCCGGTGACCCCGAGGTCCGTTTATCTATTCCTTTGATTCAGCATTCAGTTTTTCCCGAATATCCGCAGGAACATCCTCGATCGACCCCGATCCTGATTCCTGCAAGGCTCGCAGGTAAAGGACGATGGCCCAACGATCCTTGACTGGTATCTGGGAACCGTAGCCGGGCATCTTCCGAACACCATGAGTGATCGTATTGAACAACTGCCCGACTTTCTGTTTCCGTACAGGTTCTGAATACAACGGCGTGGGAAGCAGCCAGGTACCGACACCCGGATTGGCCGCCTGTAGCTTCATGGCCCGCTGCGTAATGATCCCATCCCCTTTGCCGCTCAAACCGTGACAGACAGAACAATAGATGTTGAAACGTTCCTGGCCGCGAGCCATCAATTTTTCATCAACAGGAACGGGAATCTGCGAAACCCACGGCATTTTATCCAGACTGACAGAAGTCCCATCTTCTTTCTTCGCATTGGGCAACAAATGCTCCCGATTCACCTTATCTGCCTGTTCAGGAATCAGTCCCTCATAAAAGGCGGTGTCGTGACGCAAATCTCCCCGAGCCAGCGTACCCGGAATCCTGGGCCGCATTCCCCGCCCATCGGCAAACATGTTTGAAAACCGTTGAGTCTTCAGTTTCGGCTGGAAATCCATATCGTGCACAATTTCGATACGGGGAGTCGTCTGGGGAGTGACC
>JALWSL010000225.1 GCA_027080405.1 Planctomycetaceae bacterium | reverse complement strand
TAAGTGGTATCGATCCCGCCGAGAGATTCGATACGCTCTTTCAATGTTTGCACATTCGATTGATCCGGGAAGATCAACTGCTTGGCGGGAATCATCAAATTCCGCTTCACGTTACTCGAAAACTGTCTGTTGAACGTGTGGCGAAAACTGAGCGGATGATCGGCTGGCAGCACGATGCCGTTGTCGTCGCACTGTTCGTCCATCATGAAAAACCAGCGCGTTTTCAGGCTGATCTTTTCGTCGTTAATTAGCCGGGCAAGAATCGGATACTGCCCCACCGGACCGACCGGCAGGATCAGTTTTGTCGTCCGGTTCTTCGCGTTGTTCGCTTTGATCTCGTTTGCGATTTCTTCGGCAAAGTGTTGATGAAGCGCGTCGATATCGGAACAGATTACCAATTTCTTCCCGGCCCGTTTTTTCATTTGGGCAGGTGAAAGATTCAACAACTTTCGAATTTCTTCCTGACGTGTCATAACGGGATTGCATTATTCGTTAAACAGAAGATCCGCCAGGCGGACCGTTGGTGATATTAACATGGGTGATACAAAACTGAATCCGTTCTCCTCATTTAGCCCGCACAGCGGACACCACACATTCACAGATCGGCTTTTTTACAGGCTGGAGTAGTCGATCGGTTTTGTGCAATCGAGGCTCTGTTCAGCCGGAGGCATCGGGTATTTCAAGCCTGTGGCGCAGTTGAACAGGACGGCTGTTTCATCCGGGCTGACCCTTCCGCTGGCGACTTCCTGTTTCCAGGCAGCGTAAGTTGCTGCCCCTTCCGGACACATCAGGAAACCTTCCTTCTGGGCAACTTCGTCGCGTCCGGCAAGAATCGCATCGTCATCAACGGTAGTTGCGAATCCACCACTTTCCCGAACCGCTCGCAGAATCAGGAAATCGCCCACTGCAACAGGAACACGAATTCCCGCCGCGACGGTGTGCGCATTTTCCCACAACTCGGCATGTTCGGTTCCCTCTTCAAAGGCTTTCACAATCGGAGCGCAACCGCTCGCCTGAACGGCAACCATGCGGGGCAGTTTTCCGGTCAACCAGCCGATCTGTTTCAGTTCGTTGAACGCCTTCCACATGCCAATCAATCCGGTGCCTCCCCCCGTGGGATAGAAGATGACATCAGGAACATTCCAGCCAAGTTGATCCGCCAGTTCCAGCCCCATTGTCTTTTTTCCTTCGATGCGGTATGGCTCTTTCAGGGTCGAGAAGTCGAACCAGCCCATCGCCTCTTTTCCTTCGCCAACGATGCGACCACAATCGTTGATCAACCCGTTGACACGCCAGACTTTCGCCCCCTGGGCAGCGATTTCCCTCACATTGATTTCGGGAGTATCATCCGGGCAGAAGACATACGTTTCGATATCGGCTCGCGTTGCATACGCTGCCAGTGCTGCGCCGGCATTGCCATTGGTGGGCATCGCAATTTTTTTGATCCCCAATTCTTTGGCCATCGAAACAGCCAGGCACAACCCACGCGCTTTGAAAGAACCGGTCGGCAGTCGGCCCTCATCTTTCACGATCAATTCGCCTGCCCCGGCTTGCAGTTTCGGTAGCGAAACAAGTGGCGTGTGGGACTCGCCCAGACTGAGCACATTTTCAAGTTGACGCACAGGCAGAAACTCGCGATATCGCCACAAATCTGGCGGACGTTTGGCGAGATCTTCTTTGCTGACGGCCGCTGCAATCCCTTCCAGATCGTAACGGACCAACAAAGGTTTGCCCGCTTTGG
>JALWSL010000224.1 GCA_027080405.1 Planctomycetaceae bacterium | reverse complement strand
CACTTTCACAGAAAAAGAGAATTGGAAGAGCTGTTGCGGAACTGATTGAGCCGGGTGATTCGATTTTGCTGGATGGAGGGACAACAACACTGGAGGTTGCCCGGCATCTGGTGAATCGGCCGTTGCAGGTGGTCACGAATTCGTTGCCGATTGCCCAGTTGTTGATGAACTCTCCGGAAACGGAATTGATTTTAATTGGCGGATATCTGTACCCCAAAACGGGTGTGGCTCTTGGGCCGATTGCGGTTGAAGCACTGCGAACGATTCGCGTTCGGCGACTCATCATGAGTGTGGGCGGGATCACTCGGGAAGGAATGTTCAACAGTAACAGTTTGCTGGTGGAAGCAGAACAGCGGATGCTGGAAACAGCGGAGGAAGTGATTGTCGCGGTTGACGCCGGCAAATTCGGCCGAAACGCGCTTTCCAAATTGTGTGAACTCGACCGGCCGGATCGCATTTTTGTGGATGCCGGTCTGGATGGCAACTGGAAAGAGATTTTGAGTTCCACCAACGTGGAACTGACCATTGTGGAGTAGTTTTTTTGTAGGGGAGTAGGGGAGTAGGGTCCGCTGTGCGGACCAACTGTTTTTTGTCGTTGCAGTTACTGGATAATTCTGGTCCGCACAGCGGACTCTACGGAAAATGAATAAAAACATGATCGATACAGCACAGATTAGTCGTCAAGATGTCGAACAGATTGTTCGCCAGGTTTTGTTGGACCAGTTTCAGGCAAACGAAATTCCTGCGGACAAACCGAATCCGCTCGTCGTGAATATCTCGGCCCGTCACATCCATCTGACACAGGAACACGTCGAAATCCTGTTTGGTGAGGGAGCGACTTTAACGGAAATGAAGCCGCTTTATCAGGATGGTTACTTTGCTGCGGAAGAAACCGTTGCGGTTGTCGGGCCACGCCGACGGATGCTTCCGAATGTACGAATCCTGGGGCCGTGTCGGGATGAATCACAGGTAGAACTTGCCTTCACGGATGGCATCTCCCTCGGGATCGATCTCCCGGTTCGTATCAGTGGCGATATCGAGGGAACCCCCGGTTGCGTTTTGATGGGGCCGAAAGGTGTTGTCGAATTGAAGCAGGGTGTAATCCGAGCCGCCCGTCATGTCCATATGAGTCCGGCAGATTGCGCGTATTACGGGGTCAAAAATGGCGATGAAATGCAACTGAAAGTCGAATCTCCCGGCTGCAACACGATCCTGGAAGAAGTCATTGTGCGGGAAGGCAAGAACATCAAACTGGAAGTTCATATCGACACCGACGAAGGGAACTGCATCAACCTGGATGCAGCGACCAAGGTGGAATTGTGCAAGAAAGAACCTTGTGCCTGCAAAAAGAAGTAGGCAGGAGACAGCTTGTCGGGTGTGTTGTGACGCACCCGATTTCAGGTAATCAGTAATTTGAGGCGTAGCCTCGTAACCATTTCTTTTTAGTGGGAGTGTAATAATGGCAAAGGCGATGGAAGCTCTCGGCATGGTCGAGACAAAAGGGTTGGTTTGTTTGATCGAAGCAGCTGATGCGATGTTGAAATCAGCGAACGTTCAAATGATTGGTTGGGAAAAAGTTGGAAGCGGTTTGGTCACAGCATTTGTTGTGGGCGATGTCGCTGCGGTAAAGGCTGCTGTTGATGCTGGAGCGTCGGCTGCCAGCAAAATCGGCGAAGTCGTCAGCGTGCAGGTCATTCCACGACCACACGAAGAACTCGCTTCTGTTCTTCCTGCCAAGAAA
>JALWSL010000223.1:636-1743 GCA_027080405.1 Planctomycetaceae bacterium | reverse complement strand
ACGAATCCAGTCACGAGGATCGTCTTGCCGTGGTCAGGTTTTTTATCGACTGCAAAAACTATCGGGAAGCCCAGGCGGAACTTCGCAAAATCTCGGCTGATTTTGCAGATCTGAAAGCCAAAGTTGAAGAATTGCGTCTGGTCATTCGCCAGTTGCAGGCGACGCAGGCGATCAATGAATTCAAACGGCGATTAAAAGCCGGGCAATACAATCTGGTGTATGATTCTGCCAAGAACAAATTTCCCCGCCAGGACATCAATCAGGCGAGCTTGCAGGAAGTTGATCGCATCATTCGGGAGCACGAGCAGGCGCTCGAACAGATTGAACTGGTGAAATCGTCCCTGGCGAGTTTACAGGCAGAAGTGAAACAGGAAAAACTGTTGAATCGCTTCAAGGATATGCGATCGGTGGTAAGCGGCCGTCTTTCCCGGCATAACCTTGCGCGGCTCAGACCATTTCTGCAGAACGTCCAGGACGATTTTCTGACAGCCGCCGAAAAACTTTCACTGGCCTATTCAGCCTGGGTTGTCGGACCGGCGATGGCGGAGACGGATGCCGAGACGACCATTCACTATTGGGACGCTCATGATCGCGTTCTCGATTATCTGCGCGGAGATGATCCGATCGATCAGCAGACTATTGTTGAGGAATTGAAAAGAATCGAGAGCGTCAGTCCGTCGATCATTGCCGCCCTGATCAGGCATATGGAACCCGTCTGGGAAACGTCTTCAGCCACTGTGGGCGTGCCGATATCCCTGCAGACGATGGAATCTCCCTCGACCGAATATCAGGCGATTTTGCCTGCCGAATATTCTTCGGATCATGTTTATCCTCTGGTTGTGGCGTTACATGCGGGAGGGATGCAGCCGGAGAAGGAATTGACCTGGTGGGCCGGTTCAGACATTGCGGGGCCTGCCCACCGAAATGGTTTTATTGTTATTGCTCCTGAGTACATGGGTCAGGGCGGTGATAAGGGAATCGGTTCTTCCGAATCACATCGCCGGGTTGTTGATGCGATCCGCGATGCACGAAAACGCTTTTCTGTTGATTCCGACCGTATCTATCTGGTTGGGCATGGTCTCGGCGGTGATGCCGTGCTCGATATCG
>JALWSL010000223.1:0-626 GCA_027080405.1 Planctomycetaceae bacterium | reverse complement strand
GTTTGCGGGGGCGGTTGTCATCGCAGGAAGAATCAACGATTACTGCAGGCATTATTGGGAAAACTGCAAGGAACTCCCCTTTTATGTCGTTCTGGGTGAACTGGATGGTGAGTCATTCCAGCACAATTCCGGTGTTTTGACCCGCATGATGAAGTACCGCCAGGATCTTGTTCTGACGGAATACAAGCAGCGGGGACACGAATCGTATTACGAGGAACTTCCCAATATTCTGGAATGGATGAAGCATCATCGGCGTGGAGCGATTCCACGGGAATTCAAAATGAAAACGATGCGCCCCAGCGACAACCGTTTCTACTGGATTGAATCCACCGGCCTTCCTGATTCGCTCAGCAAGCCGCGTCTGTTGCGTAACGGAACCGTTTTGCCCCCCAGTCCTCTGCCCATTGAAGGGAAAAAAGCGAATGCGGGAAACATCCTTTACATTAAATCCGCCGCCAGACATGTCACGCTTTGGCTTAATCCGGAAGTGATCAGTTTCGATGAACGTCTGAAAGTCCGCTGGAAAAGTCGTACGGTCTACAATGAATTCCCGGAACAGAATATCGCCCACATGCTCGAACACGTTTACAAAACCGGTGACCGCCAGCGCTTGTACTGGATGAGAG
>JALWSL010000222.1 GCA_027080405.1 Planctomycetaceae bacterium | reverse complement strand
ACATAGCCATGATTGCATTGATGTCAAAACGACTCGCCGTCATGAAGAATTGATTTTTAAAACAGCTTCTCAAGCTGCTTCTGCCTGTCGAGAAACTTCGGCGTTTTGTTTTCTCGCAGTGACTACCAGATGCCGCCCATAGATTGATTGTGCAGAACCTGCTGTTTCCCAGAATCTCCGTTCTTCCTCTGTTGTTGCCTTTTTCATTTTATTGTGGCAGTAAATTTTTTGCGGGAAGCTGAGCAATCTTTCGTAGAAGTGCCTTGGTTTCTTTTCCTGCACTTCATGAAGCCGTATGTCAGTGTAGCCGGCCAGCTTCAGATAGAGGAAGAGATGGGGAAAAGACCAAGGCATAATGTGCATATGCGTGCCTCGTTCTATTTTTCCAACAAGACACGGGAAGCTGGGAAAAAAACCACGGAGCAGGAATTTCAACCGGGCAGCCGGATACCATGTGTTAGGGGTTGTGATGACAATCAGCCCGCCTTCAACAAGGTGCCGGCTGGCGTGTTCGATCAGCAGGAGCGGATTGCCGACGTGCTCAAGGCCTTCGCATGTTACAAATGCCTCATATTTCCCAAGGCTTTCCGGCAAGCCGTTATCAAGATCGGCTTGGGCAAAGTCCCTGTAACCTTCCGGCTTTTCCTCAAACAGGTCGAGCCCCGAAAATTCTGCATCGTAATCAAGGGCTTTTTTCAGCCAGCCATCCCCCGAGGGAGCATCCAGGATGGAGGCGGGGCGAAGTTCGTTCAAAAGTTTCACGACAACAGGACGATTTTTCTTGCCACTTTCCATAGATACCAGGCACCTGTTTCTTTTATGATTGTGCAAAGATCGGATAATCAGATAAATTGTCTTTTACAGCTAAATTATCTTTTTATAGCGATCAGAATAAATCGACCCTGCTGGATTCTTTTCTTCCGATCGGGCATTGCGGCCGGTATGGTCGTTGCGTTCGAGCCGTCAACATGCTGCAATGGTATCAGTTATGCCTCGATTGGCACAACAGGAAAATGCTGTTGGTTGAGGGAAATCCCGGCACGGCTGGTCTGTTCTGACCACCGTAACCAAAATGAGA
Source organism: Planctomycetaceae bacterium (assembly GCA_027080405.1). Lineage (GTDB taxonomy): Bacteria > Planctomycetota > Planctomycetia > Planctomycetales > Planctomycetaceae > Rubinisphaera. The sequence continues at coordinate 6,113 of JALWSL010000222.1, read as the reverse complement.
TTTTCAAAAGTTATCGCACTGCTTGTAAACTTTAACCGTTACGTAGTGCAGGGAGCACATTAATAGCCAAAATGTCCAATTTCACGGGATCAAGGAGTAATTCAGATAGCTAAGCACAAAGAACGAGATTTACGGGGACGAATCCTCAAATATGTTTCAAAAAAGGACTACAAACCCCAAAAAATACGGGCGTTAGCCGGGAAGTTGAACGTTGACGGGAAAAAGTTTTCAAAATTTGAAGCAGTAGTCGACCAGTTAATTGATGAGGGTAAACTGAAGCGGGGCAAGTTCAATCGGATTGAGGCCAGAGCCACCGGGGAGTCTCGCAATCTTCTGCGCGGGATCATGCGCCGTGTTTCCAGTGGCAATGGGTACGTGACATTGCTTGACGGGAAAAGTGCCGGGCGTGATGACGACATCTTCATCCAAAGAAGCGATCTGGGTGATGCACAATCGGGGGACGAAGTACTCGTCCAGTTGCTGAGGCGTACCCGATCGGGCGGGCAGCGGTGTGGGCGAGTGGTGAAGGTTGTCAATCGATCCACAACCCGGTTCGTTGGCAGCTACTTTGAAGAGCAGGGACAAGGCTACGTTTTTATTGACGGTAACGATTTCGAAGAAGCCATCTGGCTGGGGGATGTGCAGACCGACCAGATCGAAGAAAACGACATGGTCCTGATTGAGATGATCAAATTCCCCGACCGCAACAACGTCGGCGAAGGGGTATTGATTGAAGTTCTCGGACCACGCGGAGCAACTGGCGTCGATACCTTGACGATCATTCACGAATTTGGGCTTCCCACCGATTTCTCGCAAGCTGCCATTGATCAGGCCAGCAGGCAGGCAATGGAATTTGATGAAACCGATTTTCAAGACCGGCTCGACTTGACGCTCGATACGGTCATCACGATTGATCCGAAAGATGCCCGTGATTTCGACGACGCCATATCGCTTGTTCAAACAGACAACGGACATTGGCATTTGGGAGTCCACATTGCGGATGTCTCCTACTTTGTACAGCCTGATACACCGCTCGATGAGGAAGCGTTCAAGCGTGGAACCAGCGTTTACCTGCCAACCAAGGTAATTCCGATGCTTCCCGAAATACTTTCCAACGGGTTGGCCAGCTTGCAGCAGGATCACGTTCGGTTCGTAAAATCCGTTTTCATCGAGTTCAACGCTGAGGGAGTCCCTGTCGATACCCGGTTCAGTAATTCGGTGATCAAAGTGAAACAGCGGCTTCATTACAAACAGGTCATGGAATTTTTGGAAGCGCCCGAAAAACAGAAGGGCGATTTCGATGAAAAGGTTTACCGGTTGCTGCTCGATATGCAGAAATTGGCCAGAATTCTGCGATCACGACGCTTCAAGGGGGGAGCGTTGGAGTTGGACATGCCGGAAACTCGCCTGAACTTCAACAAACAGGGAAAAGTGACCGGGGCCTACATTGTTGAAAACGACGAATCGCACCAGATTATTGAAGAATTCATGCTGGCTGCGAATATCGCGGTGGCACGGGAGTTGACATCTCGTGGCGTCCACTTTTTGAGAAGGGTTCATGCCCCTCCTGCAACCGACAAGATGAAGCTGTTCGGTGAGTTCGTCGAATCACTTGGTCTGGAACTGCCCAAGCATCCAGGTCGATACGATTTGCAGAAGTTGCTTGATCAGACCAGAGGCACACCTTTGGAGCGGGCCGTACATTATGCACTGCTACGCAGTCTCAAGCAGGCAGAATACTCACCCGAACCAGAGGGGCATTATGCGCTTGCAGTCGAAGATTATTGCCATTTTACCAGCCCGATTCGCCGGTATCCCGATTTGACGGTGCACCGAATCGTTGATCGTCTTCTGATTCGTGGCGACAGGTATCAAGGGGAAAGCATCGAAAAGATTCTGCAGATCGCCAATCATTGTAACGAAACGTCTCGCCGAGCTGAACGGGCTGAACGTGATTTGACCAAATTGAAATTGCTCGAGTACATGGAGCAGCGCATCGGTGAAGAAGTCGATGGCATTATCACGGGAGTCGAACGTTTTGGGATTTTCTGTCAACTTATACAAGTTCCGGCTGAGGGGATTACACACATCAGCGTTCTGGAAAAAATCGACAAGTTCGATTTTGAACGGGAATCTCACTGTCTGACGGGAAGACGGACCGGCGTTCGATTACAGTTGGGAGCTCAAGTCCGTGTCAAGGTCGCCAGTGTCGATTTGAGCAGACGAACCCTCAATTTTGCTTTGGAAAAAGTCTACAAGAGGTCTTCAGCCAATAACAAAGTTGCTGAAAGAGACAGCAGGAAAAAGGCAAAACAGGCCTCCCGTCATAAAATAGCCGCCAAAAAAAGTACAGCCAAAGGGAATCGAAGAAAGCGTCGTTCCGGAAAATAGGAAATCGCCAAAACAGGAAACAGCCTGCCCACACAGTGCCGTCAATCGCTCACTGCGTAAAGGGCGCAAATGCACACATGCTTTCGCTGCAACTGTAAAGTCTCACAGAGTTACGGGTGCGAAGTAGTGGGTACGAAGAAACGGCCGGGCAAAGTTGATTGATCCCTGAAGGGGCATTACTTCTTGACATTGTAGCAAAGCAGGATGTCCTGATCTCGCAAAAAGAGCTTGCCATTGGCAACGACTGGGCGCGCCCACGCCTGGTTGCCGCTGCGCTCGGGTTGGTCGAATCTTCCCTTGATGATCACTTCTTTCGGATTCGCTTCGATCAGGTACATCGGCCCTTTTTCACTGCGGAAGTAGAGTCTGCCATCTGCGTAAGTGATTGCCCCTTTACCATCTCCATTGAGACGATCTTCCCAGGTTTCTTTCCCCGTCCGCACGTTAAGACAGGTCAGGATCTGTTCATTTGAACCGTAGATGAATCCATCGACAGCGACCATACCGCCGTGGTGATTTTTCATCTTGTTGGTCTTATAAACCATTGTCGGTTTTGCATCACGAGAACTGAACGCCAGCAGTGCACCACCAGTACCATAACCGGAAGCGTAAAAAACCGCATCTTTGAAGACGACGACCGAACTGCAATTTGCAGTTCCATTGGATGCGTTGTTGTCGCCCCAAAGAGGTTTTCCGCTTTCCGCATCGACCCCGAGCAACCCATCGTGGCTAAAATTGATGTACTCTTTTCGTCCGTGGATTGTTGCGACAACGACAGATGCGTAGCCTGCTTTCGGGTTTCCCGGTACCTTGGCCAGCCAGATCGGAGAGCCATTCTGTTTGTTCAATGCAACCATCGTGGCGACACTTCCCCCGGGAGTGCAAACGACCTTTTCGCCATCAACCAGAGGAGATTCCGAAATCCCCCACTGGATGTTCTGCGCCCCATAGGTGGAAAGAATATTCTGCTTCCAGACAGATTGGCCGTTTTGCGCATTCAGACAACTCAGGTCTCCATTGGCTCCCAGCGAATAGAGTTTGCCGTTGTCGTAGGTTGGCGTACTGCGCGGACCGTTTCCCATTCCATCACGGAAAATTTCTCCATTAGGAGTGGCCCAGAGTTCTTTGCCTGTTTGAAGATCGATCGCGAGAACAATTTCCTGGCCGTTTCGTGTCCCCATCGTGAACACTTTTCCGTCGGCAATGCTGACCGCTGAATATCCTTCTCCCAGATTGCGGGCCGTCCAAAGCAGTTCCGGGCCAGAGTCGGGCCAACGATCCAGTAATCCACTTTCCATGGATCGGTTAGCGCGATTCGGTCCCAGAAACTGCGTCCATCCGGGAACGTTTCCCGCAACGGCGTTTGGCCTGGAAGATTTCCCGGTTTTGGTTTTTGGACTTTTTTTCTTTGTAGGCGTCGTTGGCCGGCGAGTCGGTTTGTTCCCGAGTGGTTCTCTGCAGTAAATTTTCAATGGGGTTCCAGAAGTCGAGGTGAATATCGTCACCAGATCTCCAACTTTCAACTGGGAAACTCTCCCTGTTTTATTGTTGATGGAGACTTTCAGCTTTCGACCATCAACGGGGAAGCTCACCGCTTTTTTTCGACTGGCCGAATAGACCGTGATATTCTTTCCATCAGGTGAAATCTCCCTGATGGTTCCCGTGAAGGTTCCCGCATCGGCATCAACTGCAAACAGGGCAAGAAACAGCAGGCAGCATGTCATGTGGCAAAGACGCATGTGATAGTCTCCATCAAAAAGATTTCAGGCCACATTCCGGGCAACAATTTCAATCCGTTTTGTTTGTGGCAATTTCCCCGCACGGGCATATTAACTTACCTTTATGTCTTGTTTCAAGCAGATGATCAATCTCGGCTTACGAATATGCGTGAGACTCGTTTTTCAACTCTGTTTTGTTATGATGGGCGCCTTACCGTTATAACGTCAATAATTCCTCTCACTGAAGGAGAACTGGAGGGTATGGGGCAATCATCTTCTGTTGAAGCGATTCTTGCAAAGCGTGGCGAGGTACTGCCTAATCCTCCCGGAGCGGTGGGTTTCTATGTCCCTGTTCTGCGGACCGGTAATCTTGTGATGACCAGCGGTCAACTTCCAGTTTTGGGGAAAGAGCTTGTTTTTACTGGCAAGGTGGGGAGTGAATTGACCAAGCAGGAGGGCTACAATGCCGCAAAAATCTGTTGCCTGAACGCGTTGGCGCAGATCAAGCATTGCCTGGGTAGTCTGGACGATGTCAACCGGGTTGTTCGTGTTGAGGGGTTCGTGCAATCCGCTCCCGGGTTTCATGATCAGGCACACGTACTCAATGGAGCATCAGAATTGCTGGTCGATCTTTACGGAGAGGCGGGCAAGCATACACGTTTTGCGGTTGGTTCTAATGAACTTCCGCTGAATGCAGCAGTCGAAGTGGCGGTTTGGGTGGAAGTTTAGGGGCACAACACCTGATGTCCGAACTGTTGCGAAGTTTTACGACGATCTTCCGCTGCGTCGTTCTTAAAGCGTTCGCCTTCCAGAAGTGACACCATTAGGCATGTGGTGCCATTGGGCATGCCGGGTACGCATGCAATTCCGGCTTTTTAGCCCGAAGCAGACGGGGGAACCCTTCTTGCATGCAGAAGCTGTAGAAAGCAATGATGGCTTCTTCACCAAACCGGCCATGATGGCCCAGAATCGAATAGACCGCCCTGTTCGAATGGAGTGACAGCATCAGAGGGGGACCAGCATCGGTACTTGATCAGCACTTATTTGCGATGGCGTATTTTTGCGCGCATCCGCCTTTTTTTTCGCCCGATCTTGCGTCTGCCTTTACCCGATTTCTTAGTACCCATACAAAAAATTCCTACCCATCCGAATCGAAAATGAACGAGGTTTTCAAATACCAGCGGTTAAACGAGGCGAGATTATAAAGCCAGAGTTCGAGAAAAACAACAGTTGCCCTGATATTTTCTTCTCCAGAAGGATTATCGAATGGCAACGGGCTGATGCGGAGGGCCTCAACTTGCAGTTCGTTCAGCGGGATCGGCCGTTGTCAAGTGTTCCAGTTTATCCCGAAATTCCAGCCGCTTCTTTTCAAAGCGTTTTTGGTCGTAAGCATCTACGCGATCCAGTGACAATGCACGCTCCAAGGCGTCGATCGCTTTTTGGTGATCGCCTGATCTCCAAAGAGCCAAGGCATACTGATATTGAACGACCGGTAATTCCGGAGTTTGGGTACTGGCGTGCTCCCAGAGTGCGCGGTCGTTTTTCCAGACCAAAAGGTATTGGTTTGTTCGAACCGCTCCCATGATGATGGCAATGCTCAATCCGGTGATTAGAATTCGATGTGCGAGAAGGCTGTCTCTTTCTTTTAGCGTATCAGACAGGTTTTTCACGGCGGACAGGTTGATTGTTTTGATCATACGGTGGACGAGGCCGATCCCCATTTCAATTCCCGACTGCAAACCGGCGATCATCATGGCAAAAAACGGGATACAGGCCAGATAGAGATAGCGATCATTCATAAGCGTCGTGATAGGAAACAGGTTCAACACTGGAACCAGTGGAGCGAAAAAACAGGCTACTGCAAACAGAAGCAGGGGAACCCGTTGCCGCACTTTCCACAGAATGAACCCGATGACGCCCCAACCGGCGATCGAGAGGGCAATCAACAGGGCGATGCCGCGAATGGGAGGATCGTATAGAATGCTGAGATGCGCAGGCCATAGT
>JALWSL010000221.1 GCA_027080405.1 Planctomycetaceae bacterium | reverse complement strand
TGACTGCCCTGTCCGGGGGAAAGGAAACCACCTTTCCGGCTGGAAAAAGAAGGCTGGCGTTGGCCGAGGCGATTGTCGATCCATCGAACCCGCTGACAACCCGGGTGATTGTCAACTGGATTTGGCAGCATCATTTTGGTCGCGGACTGGTTCGCACTCCAGACGATTTCGGCACGCGGGGCGATCCTCCGACACACCCAAAGTTGCTTGATTATCTGGCAGTCACGTTTCAGGAAGATGGCTGGTCGATGAAAAAAATGCACAAACGGATCATGCTCTCTGCGGTGTATCAGCAAGGTTCGATCGAAAACCGTGAGGCGAGGCTGATTGATCCCGATAACAGACTGCTTTGGCGGATGCCTCGTAGAAAACTCGATCTCGAAGCGATGCGGGATTCGATGCTGGCTGTTTCAGGCGAATTAAACCCCGGCATTGGGGGGCGGCCATTTGATTTGTACGCGAAAAAGACGATCCCCCGACGAACCGTTTACGGCTTTATCAACCGCGATATCGTCTCCAGCCTGGCCAGCACGTTCGATGCAGCCGATTCGAGCACCTGCACCGCCAAAAGACCAGAGACGAACGTGCCACAACAGACGCTGTTCGCGTTGAATTCGGATTTCATTCAGGATCGGGCCATCGCGTTGACATCGATGAAGGGATTTGTTTCTGCCCCGAATGATCGGGAGCGGGTTCAGTTTCTGTATCGACGGATTTTTTCCCGATCACCTCAACCGGAGGAGATCGAACTCGCGATCAATTATATCGAATCGCAAAAGAAACAGGAGAAGGAATCGAAGACAACTCCCTGGCAACGATTGGCCCACGCCCTTCTTGCTTCCAATGAATTCGTATTTGTGGATTAAATCATGAATAATCAGCAGCATTTTTCACGGCGTCGTTTTCTGCAACGTAGCGGTATGGGTGTTGGCGCGTTGGCGTTAACAGACATTCTTCGCAAGGAGAGTTCCGCTTCCGCGTCCGGTCAGCTCACCCATTTTCCCGGCAAGGCGAAGCATGTCATCCATATCTTTTTGAATGGAGGTATGTCGCAGGTTGACACATTCGATCCGAAACCGGAATTGACCAAACGGGCCGGACAGATGCTGCCGTTTGAAAACCTGAAGACGGAACGGAAAACCGGTGTCGCGCTTCCTTCACCCTTCAAGTTCAAAAAGTACGGGGAAAGCGGCATCCCGATCAGCGATCTGTTTCCGCATCTGTCACAATGTGCAGACGAACTGGCAGTTATTCGTTCGATGCACGTGGAATTGCCGAGCCACGAAATGTCGTTGATGCTGATGAATTCCGGACATCAACGGCTCGTGCGTCCCAGTTTCGGATCGTGGCTCACCTGGGGAATGGGAAGCGAGAATCAGAATCTGCCCGGCTTTATCGCTCTTTGTCCGGGCGGTATGCCGGTTGGCGGGGCTGCCAATTGGCGTTCGGCTTTTTTGCCGGGAGCTTATCAGGGAACGCACGTCGATACCTCAATCACCGATCCGAAGAAGATGATCAACCACGTTCGCAATACCCGATTGACGCGGCAGGAACAGCAGGCACAATTCGATTTGTTGCGGAAAATCAATGCGAATCATCTGGCCAGTCGTCCCGGTGAAAACGCGTTGGAAGCCCGCATTCATTCGTTCGAACTGGCTTACCGGATGCAGGTTGAAGCGACCGACGCGTTTGATGTTCATCAGGAGCCGGATCACGTCCACAAAATGTATGGCGAAGGCCCACAAAACCGACAGTTGCTAATGGCAAGGCGGCTCGTCGAACGCGGAGTGCGATTCGTGCAGACGTGGCATGGCGGCGGACAGCCGTGGGATAGTCACTCGAACATTAAACATTCCCACCGCGCGGTCGCAAACCAGTGTGATCAGGGAATCGCGGCGTTGATTATGGATCTGAAACAGCGCGGTCTGCTCGATGAAACGCTCATTTTGTGTACGGGAGAATTCGGGCGGACTCCCGCGGTCGAAATGGGAACGGGCGGCACGGGGGCATCACAAGGGCGTGATCACAATCACTGGGGTTTTTCGCTTTGGCTCGCAGGAGGGGGCATTAAAGGAGGCACCATTTACGGAGCGACAGACGACTTCGGTTTCAAAGCGGTCGAAAACCCGGTTTCTGTCCACGACTTGCACGCCACGATGCTGCATCTGCTCGGCTACGATCACGAAAGATTCACCTACCGCTTCGCTGGCAGAGATTACCGATTGACCGATCTGTTCGGCAATGTGGTGAAGGAAATCATCGCGTAAGGTGAGAGCGGGTTGTGCGGACACTTCCTTCAAGAGCGGCCGCGAGGTCTGTTGTTTCGTTCGTTGTTTTGTTCTGGGAGTTTTGGGCTTACGGATTCAATTTTTGCTCGATGTAGCGCTCACAGATTTTGTAATAGGTGAGCATCGAATCGATGTCGATCCATTCATCAACCGCATGGAGGTTGCCGACCAACGGACGGGAAAGATTGACGGGAATCCCATATTGGCGGAAAAAACGGCTGTCACTACCGCCGGAAGCGCGAACGTGCCGAACAGGAGAACCGGTTGTCTGTTCGGTTATTTTACAGAAAAGTGGATCGGGGTCGAGATGCGTCGGCTCTGCCGTCATCAATGGTTCCAGGACACACTCTTTACCCAAGACAGAGGCGATTTCTTCCAGCATTGTTCTTACCGAATGCGTCGGCGGAAAGCGGATATCCATGACCGCCGAAGCTGTTGCAGGGATTCGATTTGCCTGCTTGTTCACCGTTTCACAAACAGTTGCACTGCAGGTTGGAAACCAATGATTCACCTGCTCCTCAATTGCCTGATCGGGCCAGTAGTTCGAAAAATGCCTTTTCAGAACAGTCAGACGTTCCATCAGCAGTTCCAACGCGTTCACTCCCAGCCATGGACGGGCCGCATGTGCTTCGCGCCCCTGGCAGGTGACACGAACATGAATGACCCCCTTTTCCTCAATTGTGATATCATTCAGCGACCCACCGTCGGGAATGATGGCGGTGCCGCAACGCAGATTTTCATCCTCACAAAGAAAACGGACGCCATCAATGCCCCCACGCTCTTCATCGGAAGTCAGGACAAGCCCCAGTGAGATTCCGGGAAACTTTGTATGAAAGGCACACATCAGTTCCAGCAGGATTGCATTTTGTCCTTTCATATCACCTGTTCCGGGACCGATAATGCGTCCCTGTTTGACGGTCGAATGATAACAATCGGGATCCGGGTGCTCGATCACATCGAGATGGCCGCAGAGGAGAATTTCGGGAGCTTCCGTCCCCTGCGGTCGCGCGATCATCGATTGATGCCCGTTACATGTCAGGTAGTCGATCTGCAATCCGGAGAGGCAATCGATATGATTATGCAGAAACTCGAAGCACCGTTTCCGCTCTTGCGGACGCGATTCCGTACTGGGAATCATTACTAAATCGCGAGTCAATGAAACCAGACGCGACTGCAGTTCTTCATCGGTTGGCATTGGTCGAAGGAGATTTCAATCAAAAAAGGGACAATTCCATCCAAACGGGACACGCTCGGATGATAACTGATAACATCGAATGAAAACACCGTACCGGAGCGATTTCGTTCGTGTCTTCGTGTACCGACATCGTATGGCAGGCAGCGGGAAGCATCTGCCCGACAGTCCTAATGGTCGTCAGAAACTTTCCAGGCGTTTTTCCCGATCAGTTTGACAAATCGGCAATCGCATAGAGAATCTGTTTTCCAATCGCCATTCATCAGACGGTATCGTTTCAGCGACTGCAGCGATTCTCCCCCGATGGGAATGACGATGCGTCCCGGATCCTTCAATTGCTTTCGGAGAGGCTCCGGCAATTCAGGAGACGCCGCGGTCACGATAATGGCGTCGAATCGTTCCGCGGTATCGACCGGTTCCGTACCGTCACCGATGAGAAAAGTGACGTTATCGATTCCCAACCCGTCAAGCCGTTTTTTCGCCTGCCGTGAGAGTTCTTCCCAGCGTTCAATTGTGGTCACGTGACGGGCAAGGCGGGACAGAACGGCAGTCTGATAACCACTTCCCGTCCCGATTTCCAGAACCGATTCATCTCCCTGAAGTTCCAACGCCTCGGTCATCAATGCGACAATGTAAGGTTGGGATATCGTTTGCCCACAATCGATCGGTAACGCCCGATTTTCGTAGGCGAATGGTCTTTGGAACTCCGGAACAAACCGTTCACGCGGAACGGCGGCGACGGCCTCCAGAACGGAATCATCCTGAATACCCTCTCGCCGTAATTCTTTTACCAACAGTTCAGCGTTCATTGCAGTTCAACGTATCTTCGTAGTTCATTGTAACCGTTCCGATCTGGTGTGGAGACCATTCAAATGGGGGACGATCAAAAACCGAGGCCGTTCCCGTTTAGTACACCTGTTTCGACAGTCCCGTCGGTGATGTTGAACATCCCGGGGAATCGGGCGGCCCATTCTCTATTCGGGGCTGGACAGAATTGTCGTGCGTTGCCTTCGATTGCCGCGACGCCCGGTATGCGAGCGGCCAAAGAAGCGGAGTGCAGAAAACTGTAACCGGGACAGGTTAAATCCTGAACACACAGAAACAGATTCTGCTTGATGGCCGCTGCGGCCAGGAGCAGCGTTTCCGTTTGACCTTTACACGCCTTGAACGCCACGCCGGTGTAACCGAGTTCCCGGGACAGTTGAAGCGATTCCAGATCAAGCAGCGATTCATCAATGACCACCGGCTTGATCTCCGCGGCCCGATGCATTCTGTTTTCGGGATATTTTTTCAAATTGCGATCGGTCGGTTGTTCAATGTACTGGATTCGGTCGAATGCCGCTTTCGAGCCGTTTTTTACCTGATCCAGAAAGGCGAGCACATATTCGACATTCTCGCACTTCTCGTTGAAATCGACAGAGTAGACCCATGCCGGACACCCCCGTTTTGCCTGCACCGGTGCGGCAACGGCCTCCACCGAAAGCACCCGCTGAACATCCCAATCCAGATTATCGCCACTCAACTTGATTTTGAGATGTGTCAATCCGTCCGCCTCGATCCATTCTCCCAATGTTTCGGGAAGACCATCAGCGATCCGCTCAGAAATATCGGCTTCTGTTAGAGGATCCGCTGCTCCGACCAGATGATACAAGGGCATCACTTTCTTCGGCTGGCGCGTCGTGTATCGATCCAGATATTCTCCCCTGAACGAATCTCCTAGGTAATGGGAGAGGTCGTGGTTCATGTACTCGCCCGAAAGTACGTTGTATGAATTCTGGTTGAGTATGCGTCCGTAAACATCGTGAACGGCCGCGTCCAACGGGCTTGTTGCAACCAGTTGAGCCAATCGGGGCATCGATTCGGCGAGAGAAAGCTCCTGCTTCACCTGTTCTGCAAAATCGGAATACTGTTCCATCAACTGAAGCATCAGATCGATTGGATGCCCCGGCGTTTCAAGCTCGCCTGCCTTGATCGCGGTAATTTCCGCCAGTCGCATCATCGCCTTTTCCGCAACATCAGGGGCGATAACCGACGACGGCCAGGCCCAGACATTACCGATGGGCATGCTGCCAAACCCTCTTGAACGATTCCCTTTCCGATCCTCGGCGTCAACCGTCACATTAATCAAGTACATTTCAGTGACGGTACGACCTCCAAATTTCAGCGGAGTTCGAAACGGAACCGGTTCAAACTCGACAGAGGCGTTCAATAGGCGAATATCGGTATCTTTGAGCATTATTTTCAATTATCTGTTAAGAAACGGAGACGTTGCTGGTATCCTCGCAGAGACGGGAACAATCGGAATCCGGAAACGATGACGGCTCCTGCTACAACGATTCCTCTTCAGAAACCGATTCCGTCCCAGGTTGGCGGACAGGTTCGCATTTATGTGTTTGGTCGAGGCGAATGAGGCGATGACGGGTCACGATAACAAATTGTCCTTCCATTCCACACTGGAATTGGATCAGGAGTTCTTCCAGGAATTCCTGAATGACAGCTCACCTTTTACTTTATGGAGAATAGATGATCAAGGAACGATCGTGGGTATTCGGGGAGGCGGCCTGACGGAACTGGATCTGAGAGCTGATGAGGTGATTGGCCGTTCTGTCGACGACCTGTTTGGCGATGAACCGCAGTGGCTCGACAGTTTCCGGGATGCGTTGGCCGGAAAAGAGTCTCGCGCCGTTCTTCCCCTTTGTCACATGCATTTCGAAACCTGGTTTCGTCCCGTCAGAGAGGGAGCAGACCGCATCACCGGTGCGATCGCCCTTGCGATAATCCGACCGGAGCAGGAAAATGTCTGCGAGGGAGAAAGCCGGGAAAAACATTGTTTTGATATTCTTAAACGTCTGGCCAATGTGGGTATCTTCTGCTGTAACGAGAAGGGAGAAATTCTGTTTGCCAATGATTACTTCTGGTCCTGCTGTCTGCCCGGTGAATCTCCCGAAAACAGGAATCAGTCCGCTGAGGCTTCACGCCGTGATGTTACCTGGCAGGAACTCTTTCGCGATGAAAATAATCAGCCGTTGGGGAAATCATCCCGGATACTGGCGAGTCAGGGGACTTTTCGCAGAAGGCTGAAGTTGGCCAATCCAACCGGTGCGATTGAATGGGTTCTTGTCCAGCTCGATGAAATGAATCCGGGAGAGTGGGTAGGAACCGTTCTCGACATCACTCCCGTAATGCAATCGGAAAACATGTTTGGCCTGCAGAGAAGGGAACTTGAAAAAGGAGTACAGGCACGGACACTGGAGCTGGTCGAAAGGAATGCACAACTTTCGCAAGAAGTGGAAAAACGAAAACAGATTGCCCAGGAACTGCAGCTTTCACGTGATTACATGGAGGCCATCATCCGCAACGCCGTCGATATCATTTTGCACCTGGATCGCGACGGCCGCATCCTGTTCATGAACCGCTCTGTCACCGGTTATGATACCAACAAAATTATTGGTGGAAGTCTTTACGAGTGGATTCAGCCCGGTCACGAAGGCATCATCAGGGATGCTCTGAAAAGAGTCCTGGAACATGAGGAGCGTGTTTCCGTTGAGGTTCCCATTATTCTGGTAACAGGTGACTTCGCGCTCTATTCGACCCACATGGGGCCGATTTACCACCAGGGAGAAATTATCGGAGCAACAATCGTCGCCCGAGATATTACCCGGGAGCGTGAACGGGAAGAACAGGCCAAGGAACGCCTTGATGAACTGAGCCATTTGACCCGACTTGGAAT
>JALWSL010000220.1 GCA_027080405.1 Planctomycetaceae bacterium | reverse complement strand
TCGTATCATTTTGAGCAGCAAAAAAGTTTTGAAGCGACGATTGCGACCGATTTCCATTATTTTCGCGTGGCTCAATTTTTGCGATTGTCTCGTGAAGCGATCTCGCTGGCAGGAATGAGGTTGATTCCGGTCACACCAGGAAGCCGGCTGAACGATTATTTTGAAGTGATGGATCAGGCGGAGGCCTCTCGGCGGATACTCGAATCGGTCGGTGACCCCGCGACTGAACAGACAGCGGGGCGTTACACGGATGATCGGGTTCGGTTGCCTGCTTTTTGCGGAATGATGCGCGATTTTCAGCCGCTGCATTGGTCACAGAAATCGGGAGAACAAAAACAAGAGCCGGTGAACAACAAGAGAGAAGCAAACAATGCGAAACCACAGGCGATGGTCGATGAGGCGGATATTCACATGAGACGCGGTCTTGAACCGGAGTTGCAACCGGAGTTGCTGAAAGAGCAACTGGAACGAATGAAAATGCAGCCGGTACAGATCGAAAACGAAGGATGAACGCAAAAACTGGACATAGCAACGATAGCGATATATCGGTGATTATCCCTCAGTACGGAAACTGGGAACAGACGGTCGCGTGCTGTTCTGCGTTGTGGCGGCATCACGGCGACGGGTTTTCGATTGTCGTCGTGGATGACGGAAGCCCGGCGAAAGATCGGGAGATGTCGAAACGATATCTGCAATCGAACATCTGCTGGGTTGAGCAGCCGCATTCAGGGATTACAGCCGCCTGGAATTTGGGAGTCCGAAGTTGCCGATCTCGATTGATTGTCCTGTTGAACAACGATGCGGTTACCCTAACGCCTTGGCTGCATTGGAGTTGTGAACGGTTGTTGGAATCTCCGGGGAAGTTGATGGGGGCGCAACTTCGCAGGGAACGGTTATTGTCGCAACCAGATAACGGCCTGCTGGCGGGCTGGTGCCTCTGTTTCGAGCGAGCTACTTATGAGCGAGTGGGCCCGTTCGATGAGGCGATGCGATTGTACTGGTCGGATACGGATTGGCAGTTACGCTGGAAGCAGGAATTCGGGAAAGATGCGGATGATTTCGGTTTGATTCCCGCAGGGAGTTTGCGTCACGCGGGGCATGTTTCGACGCGGCGACTGGGCGAGCGTTCGACAAGATGGCGGGAAGATCGAGCGATGTTTCTAAAAAAATGGGGAAACAGATAATTGGCAGGTCAATCTGTTAGACGGAAAAATCATGCGATTGATTCAGGTTTGTAATGTGGGGAATGTCGTGGGTGGCACGGCTGCCTGTGCGTGGTCAGTAACGCGGTCGCTGCCTGATGTGGAGCATACGGTTGTTTTTCGATCGGCCCCGACAGCGGAAACGAAGCAGGTGTTTGCTCATTGTCGTCTTGAAGTGGCAAGTATGATCGATTCCGGTTTGCTGAAAAGGTTGAGGGGTGATTTTTTGATGCTGCACAACGTTTCGTCGCAGCATGTTTCGTGGGAGCGGGATTTGTCGGGAGTGGAGGTGCCGGTGCTTCAGTATGCCCATTCGGCATTCACAGGTCATGCCAATTCCGATTTGATGGTGACTTGTTCGCAATTTCTGGCGCATAAAATGGAGCAACCGGAGTTACCGATTCTCTATCAGGGAGTTCCTGCCCCGCAAGATGCGAATGGAAAACGGGAAGGGCGAACAGGTGAAGCGTTGATTGTCGGGAGAATCTGCACGCCTTGCCGACAGAAGTGGCCGGGGTGGCTGGTGCCGTTTTATCGGCGCCTGGCGGAGCGG
>JALWSL010000219.1 GCA_027080405.1 Planctomycetaceae bacterium | reverse complement strand
GGCAATCCATATCCCCGAAATGCACTTCACACTGAACGCCCCGAGTATCATTTGATGCAATCGCCCCCAGACAAGATTTAAGCGTTTCCCTGTTTTTCGCATTGCTGATATCAAAATACGGATCAATAAAAAGAATTTTACGAGATGAGCAAAGCAATGGGGCCAGAGCTGAAGCAATTTCATTCCCCGTGCGGGCAATCTGGTGAAAGCGATTGCATTTCAATGGCGGATGAACTTCATCCACATCGTCAATACACACTACAGAATCATTCGTATTTTTCTCGGCAGAAATAATGGCATGAAACGGATGTTTGTTATGTTGTTCAGTTGCATTTTCAAGCCATCCTTGAGAAGAATCATATTCTCTCCCGGATTTTACGGATGCGCGGAGTTTAAGGTTGCGAAGTTTCTCAACTACGCGCTTTTTCTCCATGTCGGGCAAGTGACTGGCCTTCTCGATTGCCATCACAAACCACTTTTTCGGAAATGTGCTCAACAGTCGCCCACGATCAAAGCCAAACAGCGACGTTAAATATTGACATGTTCTCCAGTCTAAGGCGACGGCCTCTGGTTCCACCGCATACTCAAAATGCATTAAAACAGCTCCTCCGCGCGTTCTTCAAAAAAACCTTTTGGCCAGCGGTCGAGGAACTCACCCTCTTTGTCAACGCGAAGCGATCTGAAATTAACACCCCCCTCTCCGGTCTCTACATAAATAACAGATACCTCATTAGGTTCGAGCCCGATAACCCCGGGGGGCAACTCATTATCTGTTTTTTCGCGGATGCGGCGCAAAAGGCGCAGGATGATATGTTCACTGTGGGTTTCGATGAGCAAAGTTTTACCGGATGTGACGCGAGTTTCATCAATCTGAACCGCCCGAATGAACAGATCGCCCATGCCAACCTGAATGGCGGGGTGAACATGTAATTCAGGTTGCTCGATGGCAAGTATACCGTCGTGTTTCCGCAAGCAAGCCACAACCACCGGTACCATTTGCGACACGCCAACGCCGACATCCCCCGGAGCAACGAGAATGCCCCGATCAAAGTCTCTCAAGGCAATTTCCGATCTGGTTTGCAGGCTTTCATAGAGAGACTGAAGTTCGCCGAGATCATCCTCGGTTACACCTCGATCAAAGAGCAAGGCGAAGGCACTGGGAACGGGTATTTCCCTGAACTCTGTCTTTTCCAGACGATAGCCGGTTTTCAACCGTTCCTCATCCGACAGCCAGTCATTCACATTTTCAAGCAGCTTTCCCTTTTTGTCCCTGTAAAGCAAATCCCAAGCAGCTAGACCATGAGACCAGCGGGCTTCATCAGGGCTGGCTTGCGGTCGGTAGCTACGCGATGGGATTTCGCGCAAAGGGCCAATATAAGTTGTCTCGAAAAGCAGGTCGCGCACTATTCGAGCTGGACCCAGAACCATTTCGGAAAGCAATTGGCGCAAGCCGTTTACGCGTGGCGTTCGTTCTTCCAGTTCGGCTTTTTTTGTATCTGGATCACGTATATTGAGTTTCAATTCAGCATCAATATCTGGCAGCGCGCCTGATTTCGTCTCAACGGCAATACGGAATTCACCAATATAATCTTCTAAGGAATCTGCCGACATTTCACGCGATAATTCCCAAATTTCACTCACAAGCGGACTTGAAATAGGGTCAATTTCATGGTCGAAAATATCATCCGCGCTGGCTTCTGTTTTATCGTCTTCAATTCCATTCAGATCATCCAGATCAATAACTCCCTGAAGCAAAGGG
>JALWSL010000218.1 GCA_027080405.1 Planctomycetaceae bacterium | reverse complement strand
CTTCCCTATGAAGCCGCGATTGATGAAATGACGCTGCTGGTCGATGGAAAAGAACTCCCCGCAAAACTGCTTTCCAAAGAACAGGCACGAAAGAAATATGAGGAAATTGTACGAACCAGCCGGGACCCCGCCCTGTTGGAATGGATGGGGCATGGGCTGTTTCAAACAAGCGTTTTTCCCATTCCGCCCGGCAAGACACGAACCGTTACGATGCATTATACGCACCTGCTTCGCAAGGCAGACGGCGTGACCGATTTTCTCTACCCGTTGACAACTGGACGATATACATCCAAACCGATCGAAAAGCTGTCAATATCACTGACCATTGACTCCCAGCTGCCGATCAAAAATGTCTACAGCCCTTCTCACGCGGTGAATATCAAACGCCCCTCCAAAAAGCGGGCGCGGGTTTCACTTACCTTGAAAAATGTGGTTCCTGCTGAAGACTTCCGGTTACTGTACGATGTCAACAAAAAGAAAGTCGGTGCAAACCTGCTCAGCTATCGTCCGAAGAAAAACGAAGATGGCTACTTTCTGCTACTGGCGACACCCCAGATAAAAGCCAAACAGGAACATCTCCCGAAAACGGTTATTTTTGTCGTTGATAAATCGGGGAGCATGTCGGGAGAAAAAATCGGTCAGGCCCGGGAAGCCGCCCGATTTGTTTTGAATCGCCTGCAGGATGACGATCTGTTCAACATCATTTCCTATAATGCGAATGTCGAATCCTTTTCGCCGGAACTTCAGCGATGCGACGACAAGGCCCGGGCGGAAGGACTCGCTTTCATCGACGATATCCGCTCGGGAGGCAGTACCAATATCCACACTGCTCTGACCACTGCCATGCAGCAACTTGCCGACAGGGATCGTCCGTCCTACGTCATCTTTCTGACCGATGGCGTTCCGACAGCAGGTATCACCAACGAACTGAAAATTGCCCAGGCGACATTGGCGGCGAACAAAGTACGGGCGCGGTTGCTGAATGTGGGTGTCGGCTATGATGTCAACAGCCGATTGCTGGATCGGCTGGCCAGAGAGAATCACGGCCTCAGCGAATATGTCCGCCCGAACGAGAATATCGAAGAATATGTCAGCCGCATTTACAATCGCATTACCTCGCCGGTGATGACAAATGTGGAATTGGCCATTTCACTTGATCAAGGAAACAATACACGGGGAAAACTGATCAATCGCCTCTACCCTGGCGATCAATTCGATCTTTTCGCCGGCGAACAGGTGATCATCGTCGGACGTTACAAAGCCCCCGGGAAGGCGGTGGTAAAATTGACGGGCAATCTCGGGAATCGAAAGGAACAGCTATCCTTCAACGCGAAACTCGTTGCCAAAAGCAACGATCAGACCTACGCCTTCATTGAAAAACTTTGGGCCACCCGTCGCATCGGCGAGATTATCGACGAACTCGATCTGAACGGCAAAAACAAGGAGTTGATTGATGAACTCGTGCAGCTTTCAACCAAACATGGCATCATTACCCCCTACACTTCATTTTTGGCGGATGAAAATGTGAAGCCGACCGAACTGGCGACATCAGAATCGTTCCGGTCCAACAGTACACGCACGCAGTTCAACCTGAATCACCTGAATGATGTGACAGGAAAGAACGCCACCTCGCAGCGGGCAACCAAGCAGTCCTTCAAAGCGGCCAGGCAGGCTCTTTCCCACTCGGCTGCCCCATCGGCTGCCGGTGGAATCTCAACTCCCAACGCTGTTGTCGTTCGCGATGCCGAGAGCGATCAACTTGTCGCGATGAACACGGTCAGACAGATCGGCAACATCACCATCTACAAACGGGGTGATTACCTGTGTACTTCCGAAACGGCGGAGCTGCTTACGGGAGAGAAAAAACTGGTTCTCGATCTGGAAAAACTGAAGGATAAAGTAACAGTCATCGACCGGTTCACGAAAGAATATTTCGCGATTTGCCAGAAAAACAGTGCAGAGGAAAATCGTGTTCTTTCATCCCAAACAGGGAATGAGAAACTGTTGATCAAATTGCGGGGCACGATCTATCTCATTCGCTGACGATATTGAAACACCAGGTCAAAAAAATGCAAAGACGCGATCGGTCGCAGGTTCAATCAATCGAACAGATTCGGCTTTTCATCCGCAAAGGGGTGCAATGTGGGGGGCAATTCATTTTTGGGAAGATGATTGATTAACGCTTCAGCCATCCGAAAATCTTCTTGAGATGTAATCTTCAGGTTCATCGGCGAGCCCTCGACAAGGTGGATGCTCGCCCCAAGTCGTTCGACAAGCTGAGCCTCGTCGGTTGGTTGGAAATCTCCTCTGCGGGCGTATGCCTCCCGCAACAGATCCGTCTTGAAAACCTGTGGAGTTTGAGCCTGCCAGAGATTTTCCCGCGAAACCGTTTTATCAATTTTTCCATCGACCGCTTTCTTCAAGGTGCTGGTAACGGGAGTTGCAAGAATTGCCGCATCATGCTGAATGGCCGCTGCGAAGACATTGTCGATCCACTTCTTCGTCAGCAACGGCCGGGCTGCATCGTGGACGGCGACATAATCGATATCACTGCGGATTTTTTCAAGTCCGTTCAGAACGGAATCCGCCCGTTCGGCTCCCCCTTCAACCAGTTCCAAATCGAGAAACGCCAGATTTGCCTGAAACTTCAGTGTGAAAAATTCGTGATCCTCCGGCGAAATGACAATAATTGTCTGAGCAACATCCTCCCGATTGACAAAATACTCCACTGCCCGCAGCCACACGGCTCGACCTTTGAGATCGACAAACGGTTTTTTCCTTTTCTTGATTGAAAAACGACTGCTTTTCCCGGCAGCTGGCAGAATTACCCCAAATTTGGCTGACATTGCTGAATCCCCTGTATCAATCCGGCTTCCCGATATCGCACATCCCGCAGTTTTGCACGACCGTTTTACGAAATCGCTTTACGCAGCGGCATCGCACAGCCGTACCGCGAAATTGTATCAAAATGCACAACTGAGTGTCAGGTTATAAACAATATGCGTTCCAACTGCGACGCCCAGTCCACGCCTCAAATAGAGCGCTGCCAGATAAATTCCTGCACAGAAACGATAACCGAATAAACCCAGGGATTGAATCGTCGCAGAATCGAAATTCAGAGAGCTGATCTGCGCGATTAAATGGGGATCGTGCGCCAACGCGAACAGGCCACTACTCAACAGAACCGACAGACATAAACTGACCGGTCTGGAAATCTTCAACCCAAGCAGCAGTCCCAACAAGCCACTGAGCAACAATAGTCGAAACAGAAATTCCTCAACCAGCCCTGCGGAAACGGCCTGGTAGAGTTTGTCGGCAATCATTCCCGTATCCGATTTTCCAATCTGTGCGTAACAGGCTGTCATCGGAAGCATGGCGTCTTCACGAAGTTGAAGGGGGGTATTGGCATTCACAACCTTTGATAACAAAACAGAACCGAAGAACAGAACCGGCAATGCTGGTGCCACACCAAACCAAAGGCTCTCCTTCCACTGACGAGTGAGACTGTTCCTGTTGAAGCTAAAAAAACTGCGTGCCATCTCTGTTGATGAAGACTGACAAAACCACTGAATCAGAAGAATGCCAAGAAAAATAGCCGAAAACATCCCCGGGAAAAGTTCCCGATCCGGTATCAGTAAACTGTTTCCCTGGGAAGAGAGGGGCATTCCCAGTTCAAACAGCCCCAAAAATGGAAGCAGAAACAGGGCTGAGTTTACTGGATCCGGTTCTGATTCTGTTCGAAGCATCATTGAATCCCGTTTCTGTCCATATTACCAACTGCGAATCAAACGATGCTGCCAACCGCGAATCGAAGAACACCTGTTTCTGCCGAGAAGCCGTTTTCGGTTCCGGGATATCATTTCCGCAAAGATTTTCGCAAAGAAGGAGCAAATACAGTTGTGCGGGGAGCATCGAGAAAATGGGGGCGAGGAATCCGCCAGTTCGGTTTGCTATCCCGCTGAAACTGCGGTTGGGCAATCTTCTCCATTGGCATCACGCCCAGGAAATCGAGCAACAGATTCGTCCCCAGCTTTTCCCATCGATTTCGTCCTGTTTCTCTGAGTAGATGTTGGCTGGCATGGTCGATCGCACAAAAGTGTAGAGATTCTGCCGGTTGTTCCAATGCGATCTGTTTTCTCAGTGCAGTTTCTTGATTGTAAAGTTCACACCAGCGTGTGATGACTGCAATCAAACGTGATTCGAAGTGCTGCTCCGTCCCGTTGATCCCCGCGGGAAGTCCTGAACCGTCGAAACATTCGTGATGCTCGCGTACCAGTCGAACAACTCCAGCGGGCATTCCGGTTATTCCCGCTGCCAGCCCGGCTGATAATTCCGCATGATGAATCCGGGGGAAAGAGGGTTTCTTCTTTTTGTGGAGCCAGGTACCGACATCCTTGACAAGACAGGCAACAAGAAAGGGACCGGACGGTCTTTCAAAATGCAGCCAGCGTTGTATGGATACATCTGGATTGGCCCACGAACCATTCTGTTTACCCAATATTCCAGCCGCCAGATAACAGCTTTGAGCCGCATTGGCTATCGCAAGCGACTTCACTTCCGGCAAGGCCCAGTCGTAACTGGCGATTTCAAACGAAAGGTGCAGCCAATCGTCACAATTGACCGTTGCGTCGAGTGAGTCATTCCGTATCGTTTGCGAAATGGGAAAAATATCATTGATGTCGGTCGGTTTGCCACGACGGATCTGTTGGATAACCCTGTGCAGTTCACTCAATGGCGTTTCGACCCTGCCATGCAATTTGATCAAGCGATCCGTCAAACCGATCAGCGATTGCACGGCCTGATGAATTTTCACAATCGCCAAAAAAACGCCCGCTTCCTGATGAACGGCAGAGCCATCAGGAGCCAGGCGTCGGCGAAGTTTGATCAATTCCAGCGCCTGCTTTTGAAATGCGTTGCATCGCTGTGAGAGAGCTTTTTTCCGGAAAATCAGTTGGGCGTTTTCCTGCAACTGCCTCAGGTAGAACTGTTCCCGCTCCCTGGCTGTCTGTTGCAGATGGGAACTGCGTACCTTGCAGACAGATTTCGATTCAACAACCTCCCGAAAATAGATTTCCCAGCGATCGATATCGTCGGTCACCTGTGGCGATTCCAACACCTGCGGCGATTCCAAACTGTCAATCTGACTCATGCGAAAGGCCTCGCAGAAAAAGCCCCGGTTCCTGACGCGATCTCCCAGTGCTGCAAGCAGCAATCGATGCGTCACGTTTTTGGCGTTTTCTCATCGAAAAACGCTGAATCACGTTTCACGTCACTCCAGAAGCTCGACACCTATTTCTATCGGTAGCCATCCAATCGTTAAATCTGTTGAAATCCTCATCTCCATCAAGTTTTTGAATGTTGACGCAAACCCCGGGCCGGTAATAATCAGGGAATGAAAAAATAGGAATCACGCCCACAACATGGCGGGATGGGAAACATGGGCAACTTTTGGCGAGAAGGGTCCTTTTTCCGGGGAAGACGGAAGTAAGAATTACTCTGAAGATAGAGGCGATCCCGATTTGTAGCCGATAGGCGAGGTGAGCCTGTGCAGATCATGACGCGGCGCAAGAATTTGATAATTGATTTGAGGTTGCAAGATGGCCAGTGATTTTCGTCGAAAAGAGATACTACCGGACATTACCGATCAGATTGTGCAAAGCTACCATGAAATCGGTTCCATCAACCATTTGGGTCACTGCCCGCTGCCGAGTTACTCGGAAATTGTCGACTTGCTTGCCGATCTGAAGGAAGTTCTCTACCCGGGTTACCGGCGCAGGCAGAATTTGCACTTCGGCAATGTGACCTATCATGTCGGGGATATTCTCGACAACATGCACGATCGAATGACCCAGCAAATCTGCAGGGCGTCCCGACACGATTACATGACCAAAAACGAGACCGATTGTGAAGAGGTGATCGATCGGGATTTTGAGGCAGAAGCACAGGATATCACCATCGATTTCCTGAAGTGCCTGCCGTCACTGCGAGCTATTCTTGCCAAGGATGTGCAAGCCGCATTTGATGGTGATCCGGCCGCTGCCAATCTGGATGAAATCATTTTCAGCTATCCCGGACTGGAAGCGATCACTGTCCATCGTATTGCCCACGAACTTTACAAACGAAATGTTCCCTATATTCCCCGAATGATGTCCGAGTGGTCGCATTCACGCACCGGGATTGATATCCACCCGGGCGCGGTCATTGGCGATTCATTTTTCATCGATCATGGAACCGGTGTTGTGATCGGCGAAACATGCGAAATCCTTTCGAATGTGAAAATCTACCAGGGAGTCACGTTGGGGGCGCTCAGTTTTCCCAAGGATGGTGAAGGGAAACTGATCCGGGGACAAAAACGGCACCCCACCATCGGGGAAGGTGTCGTCATCTATGCCAATGCGACGATTTTGGGGGGAAACACCGTTGTCGGTGCAAACTCCGTTATTGGAGCCTCGGTCTCGTTGATGAAAAGTGTTCCGCCCAACACGATCGTGACGATTGAAAAACCGTCGCTGAAGTTCCGGGAAGCTTCGTAATCGGCACGCGACTCTGGAAACGCGGCAGATTCGCTGTTTGTCCTTCGCTATTTTCCTTTGCTGCCTGTCTGCTATCACATCAAAAAAGCGGCCGTGCTTTCCGAGCCTCCAAACATGGATGAACAGGCGGTTCTTTGCCCCGCTTTCGATACAGACAGCGTGTCTCGATGCAAAAGAACTCGATGCAAAAGAAACGGAAATTCCGTAGAATATTTCGGTAATCGAGTTTGACGGGACTTGCCGCAAAGCCGGATTATCGGGAAGATGGTCTGCCTTAAAGATTGCCGAAGTTCACTGTGGGCAGTTTATGTTGATCTCCCGCTGAAATCCGCCATCGATTCTGTGCAATCAGCCCGGTTCGTACACAGGATTCGCGGAAGTTCAAGGGATCAGGAGAGAGCAACCTCTGCGAACTGCCGAATCGCATCGGGAGCCTCATTGTTGAAATCAGTCTGACGGAACCGGATTCCCACAACACCAATCAGTCCTTTAACAAATTAGAAACAACGACACATGAGACGTTCACGCGTTTTGGATAACATCAACAGAGGCCTTCCTTCCTACGGGGTCTCACTACATTTGGCCTCACCGGTCATGTTTGAGCTTGTCAGTTTGATGGGGTTCGATGCCATTTGGATTGATATGGAACACCACGGCTTGAGCCTTGAACGAGCCGAACAACTGATCCGTTCTGCCAGAGTCGGCGGAAGCGATATTGTTGCC
>JALWSL010000217.1:1106-7263 GCA_027080405.1 Planctomycetaceae bacterium | reverse complement strand
GGGCCGGGGGGGGGGGGCGTGATCGAACCGGATCGTTCAATGCGACCGGTTTGCCGGGTGATTCCTGCCGACAATCTAATCCAGCTCACGAACATGCAAAAATTTCAGGATCAATGCATAGGCAACCACTGAACATAGTACGGGCAATGCCAAGCGTAAAAATCGGAACCAACCGGTCGGCTGTTCTCCAAACAAGCTGGTAATGGCCCAGCAGACCACCCCCATCAAAGATGAAGCCAGGAGAATTTTTCCAAAGAAGCTCGCCATTTCCGCAGTGAATTGAAGTTTGATTCTGAAATGTAAATAGAGCAGCAGGGCAAAAAACTGAAGCATCGCACAAAGGGCTGTCGCGTATGCCAGGCCAACACCTCCCATCAAGTTCATGAACAGAAAGTTGAGAGCGACGTTGAGCCCGACAATGAGCAGACCGATACGCACCGGAGTTTGTGTATCTCCCATCGCATAAAAAACCCGCTGAACGATCGAAATTCCCAAAAACGCCCAAATCCCTGTTCCGTAAGCCGCGATCGTCGCCGCCGTTTGTCGGGCGTCATTCCAATCGAATTCTCCGTGCCGAAGCAGGCAATCTGCCAAAGGCGTTGCCAACAGAACCAAACCAATTGAAGCCGGGCAACCGATCATCAACATCAATCGCAAACCATCGGTCACATCCTGACGGATCAAACCCTGCTCTCCCTCTTCAGCATGGTGCGCCAGTCTTGCAAAAAGAACGGTTCCCAGGGCAATCCCAAAAACTCCCAACGGAAACTGATACAGACGCTGACCGTAATACAAAGCAGATGCCGTCCCGCTTGCAATCCACTCCCCCTGTTCCGGTTGTGAATACCACCAGGCGAGTGTCCCATCACACAGTGAATTCAATTGGGTAATCGACAAGCCGATGACAACCGGAATCATCAACCGGAAAACCCGCAGGGCCCGGGGCAACAATTCCATGCACGATTTCTGAATGCGAAAGCCTCGACGATACAGACTCCACCAGGGCAGGATCAGTTGTCCCACCCCGCCAAACAGAATCGCAGCGATGACAATTCCCATTTGACGTCGGGGATCGTTGATACCGGGGGCCAATCCCCAAATGGCGATAATCCAAACGGTATTCAATAACACGGGAACTGTAGCCGGTATGAAGAAGTGCCCCGTGGAATGCAGAATCGCGGAAAGCTGTGCGGAAAGGCATATCAGTATGACATAAGGCAACAGCCATGCTGTCATGAAAAGAATCGCCTGCCCGGATTCACCAAGCAGATTCGCAGCGTAGATCCCGTAAACCCCCAACTCCCCCAGCAGTACAATCAGGCTCAAAACAAAAAGCAAGACACACAGGACAGCGGAAGCCAGACGGTTCGCCTGCTGAGGATCCCTCTTCAATTCCTTGACATACTCGGGGAGAAATGCTGCCGTCAACGCCCCCTCCCCGAACAGGCGTCGACTCATATTGGGCAAGCGAAAGGCAAGTGTAAAGGAATCGAGCAGCGGGCCATTTCCAAACAGGGCCGCCATACCGACATCGCGCAGCAACCCCAATACACGGCTCAATAAAGTAAGCAGACTGACCAGACGCACCTGCGAAAACCACCCGTGGGAAGGGCGGTATTCATCAGAAGAAGCCGAAACAGAAGCAGCGTCGTCCGGGGACTCACTCACCCGGCTTCCCCAGTAGAGATAACAGGATCCAGACGGGCGCAGTTGATGTTCAATTCTTCCAGGATCTCACGAACTCGAACAGTCGGAAGCCCCCAATCGATTGCCCAGTTGATGACGTCGAAATTTTCCCAACCTTCCGAAACACGATCGAGAATCAACTGGAGCAGCAGATCATTCGATTGCAGGAGTTTGAGAATCAACTCCGAAGGCCCATCATCGAATTCCAGAACGCGCTCCCGTCCTACAACGTGAGCCAGACGCTTGATCCTGCAGTAGATACCCCAGTATTTCTGGTACCAGTCACGGATCGCCTTTTCGCCCAGATCGTATCCGAGCTTTTCACTTTCGAGCCACTTATGGAGACTCGCTTCACGGATGCTCCCGGAGTGGAGGCTTTCCCCGTGAGATGTATGCCGTTCCATAACAACAGCCATTGCCCTACTCGATTCGTCTTGAACGCAGAGACCACAATCCCCTGTGGATTGGCCCAGTTTATACCGAGTGATCATAAATTGGGCAAGATAATTTTGACCATTCTCACAGGAGAAAAGAGAATATCTGATTGACGTGTAAAAAAGACCACCCTTGCGGAGTCTTGCAGCGGATTGAGTCAAGAGTGGGAAAATAGTCCGGTTTTATCAAAGAAATTGGTTTTAACGGTCGATCAATAGGCTATGACGAAATCAATCAGGCAGGCGGATCGATACGAACTGAATACAAACTGAAATTGATCACGCTGTCTGTACGGAAAAGTAGTAGAAAAGAAACAGTACAGAACATCCTTGTGAGCTGAAAGATTTGACCGCCCCGTTTGGAGGGCATGATTCAGCTTCACAAACTCAACGAAAGCGACAAACGCTTTTCCTCCTCGAAATTAAAGTGAGTCTCTGGAATGAAATTCAAAGCACGTCTCAATCAGAGTCTGTGTGCGGTTCTTTTAGGATTGCTGGGCACCAGTCTGCTGACCGGTTGCCAGACTCAAATGGGCGGTCAGACGCTTCCTTCTGCCTTTTACCTTCACGACGATGTGCAATACTTCCCCGCTGGCCCGGAAGAATTACTGCCCAATCAACAACGTGCTCTTGATGAATATCGGGCTGAACAGCAGGCACAGCGTGAAGGCTTGAAAGCTCCCTGAACCAATACCGTTCGGCGAGTTCCATCTATTCTTTTCTCGAACAGTTCTATCAGGAGGGTTCCTGCCGCCAGGAAACCGTTATGTGACAGGGCAGCACGTTCAAGCTGCCATCCTCCCTCATCGCAATATTATCAAGCTTCGGATTACTTCGTGATATTTTCTTTGAGCGAGCACTGCCAGCCGCCTTCGGCTGTGGTGTGAGGGGGGACGCCTCACTCTCACCGGTTATTTTCGATGGATAAAACCAAAGAAAGAACCGCTGAGTTTGAGGCCTTTTTTATTTCTACGCCCGCACTGATTCAGCGCAAGAAGACTCTCAGCGTAACAGTCGACGAAACTGTTTGGCGGTTCGGGTATTGGCAATCTCTTTTTTCGACAGCCCCGCCCGTCTGGCCTGATTGACTCCCCACCTCATCACATCCAGCCCGACTGTCGAATGGGCATCGGTATTGATCACAATCGGAATACCGTATTCTTTCGCCCGGGCAGCATGAAGGTCATTCAAATCGAGCCGGGCCGGATGGGCGTTGATTTCCATCAACACCCCGTTATCGGCGGCTGCCTTGAAGACATCGTCGAAATCGACCTCTGCACCGGGCCGTTTGCCGATCATGCGTCCCGTCAAATGCCCGATCGCATGCACATTCGGATTTTTTATCGCGTTCACCAGACGCTTGGTAATCTGTTTTTTCGGCTGCTTCAACCCGTAATGCAAAACAGCGATCACCCAGTCCGCTTCTGAAAGGACATCGTCATCCAGATCGAGTGTCGCATCCTCCAGAATGTCGCATTCAACGCCACACAACACATCGATTTCGCCATACCGCTCCCGGATTTTTCGGATCTCCTCCCAGTGCTTCCGCAATCGGCCGGCATCAAGTCCATTGGCCATCGTGACCCTTTTCGAGTGATCGGTAATCGCGATATATTTCAGCTTTCGTTCTATCGCGGCTTCGATCATTTCTTCAATTGTCGCCCGCCCGTCACTGGCAGTGGTGTGCATGTGCAAATCGCCACGTATCTGCCCTGATTCAACAAGCTCCGGAAGATGACCGGTCTCTGCTTCACGGAATTCATTGCGGTTTTCACGTAATTCGGGCGGTATCCAGGGGAGATCCAACGCGGCGTAAATATCCTCTTCTTCACGGGAGGCAACCGTTTCATCTCCGCGGAACAGGCCATATTCGTTCAACTTCAGCCCCCGGTGTACAGCGCGTTTGCGAACTTCAATGTTGTGATCCTTCGAACCGGTGAAGTATTGCAATGCGGCACCAAAGCTTTCTTCGGGGACGACACGCAAATCGAGCTCGATAGAGATTTGCGATCCTCCCGGCGTGAAAGTACGCGCAAAAGGGCGGAAGCGAACCCGCTGTTTTGTCTCTCCTTGCGCCAGAACCTTTTCTGTTTGCGGATGATCAGCCAACAACTGCATCGCTTCAGTTGGTGTGGCCGCTGCAACAAGAATATCGAGGTCTCCCACGGTCTCTTTGAGTCGGCGTACGCTTCCTGCCTCGCAAACGCGTTTCACGCTCGACAGTTTTGAAAGCTGTAACACGATTTCATCAACAAATGGTCGCACATCCGCCAGGTACATCCGCAAGCCAGCGCGTTCCAACTGTTCGAGACCTTCCAGAATCACCTGCTCGGTCTTTTTGCCGAAACCCTTCAGTTGGGAGATTTTTCCACTCGCCGCTGCCTCTTTCAATTGATCAAGTGTTGTCAAATGCAAGTCCCGAAACAGCACAGCCACCTTTTTGGGACCGATCCCCGGTATGCGTAACATGCGAACCACATCGGGCGGAATTTTCTCTTTCATCTGCTCCAGTTGAACAAGCCGACCGGTCTGTACGATCAGGCATATTTTTTCTGCCAGATCTTTGCCAATCCCGCTGATCTGCGTCAACTGTTCCGGATGCTCGGCAACCATTTCCTCCAGCGAATCGGGAAGTGCATCGATTGTTCGGGCAGCATGGCGATAGGCGCGAACGCGAAACGCATTGGCTCCATCGATTTCCAGCAGATCGGCCAGATCAGAAAACATTCCTGCAATCGATGCGTTTGTCATCAGCAGAACTTGCGTAGAGACAAATGAAAATGGGATACTGAACCGCCGGTTCCGACAGATCGCCACCAAACAGACACCGCACGCCCGGCAGTTGATTCCCTGGCTGAATCTTTCATCCTGCGGGCAGTGCAACCGTAACGGAAAACCGTATCGGGATAACTGTACCGGAAAGACTTGAAACCACTTCGGTCAATCGTAATGAAATACCTGAAAGAAAAAAAGATGACGAAAGCATACACAGTTCCATTTTACCTGTTCCTGATCGCTACTCATCTCTGCTGTTCGGCTTCCAATAGCGAAGCTCAGGAACTGGTTTTTCGGGATTTGTTCAACGGCAAGGATCTGACCGGTTGGGTCAATGTCAAC
The DNA here is from genome assembly GCA_027080405.1 of Planctomycetaceae bacterium. Taxonomy (GTDB): domain Bacteria; phylum Planctomycetota; class Planctomycetia; order Planctomycetales; family Planctomycetaceae; genus Rubinisphaera. The sequence continues at coordinate 2,026 of JALWSL010000217.1, read as the reverse complement.
ACGAATGAAGATACCTGGTCGGTCCGTGACGGGATGTTGATCTGCACGGGGAAACCGATCGGTGTCATGCGCACTGATCGGCAATACGAAAATTTCATCCTCGAAATCGAATGGAGACATATGGAGCCGGGCGGAAATTCCGGCGTCTTTTTATGGAGTGATGCGAAACCGGAAGGAAATCGGCTTCCCAAGGGAATGGAAGTACAAATGCTGGAGTTGGATTGGGTCAATCAGCACAGAAGGAAAGATGGCTCGCTTCCCCCGATTGCCTATGTGCATGGCGAACTGTTCGGAGCGGGCGGCATGACCGCGATTCCCGATAACCCGCGTGGCAATCGCAGTAAATCGCTGGAGAATCGATGCAAAGGCGTGGGAGAGTGGAACAAGTACGTTGTTGTCGCCGTCGATGGAACCGTCAAACTGGCAGTGAATGGAAAGTTCGTCAATGGAATCCGCGATGCCTCCTACAAAAAGGGCTACATCTGTCTGGAATCGGAAGGAAAGGAAATCCACTTCCGCAATATTCGCATCATGGAACTGCCCGGCGGTCTGGCCGACGAAAGCAACACGGCCCCGCTGATCGAATAGGCCCCGCTGATCGAATAGAAGAGATCTGACCACATTGTTTCCTGCAACTGCATCAACCCTTCAGGAAAAAGCTGCATCAAAAAACAAGTGCGACCGCAAAACAGCCGACGAAAAACAGACAGCATCAATTCGACTGCTGGACACTACCTGTTGACTTCCCGATCTTTGTGCATCTTGCGATTGAAAACATCGGGGTCAAACGGGTCATAAGCCTGCTCTTTTCGGATCTCGTCCAACGTTGGGGAACTCGCTTCCATTTCGGGTAAAACCAGTCCCGCCTGCTGGATGGAATCGGCCGGCTGTTGTTGCTTCTGTTCATGTCCGACCAACTG
>JALWSL010000217.1:0-1096 GCA_027080405.1 Planctomycetaceae bacterium | reverse complement strand
TGCAATCCGGTTCGCATGGTCCAGTTTTGCAGAATCCGCTTCTGCTTCTCCGCCAACGCACCAGTGAAGACGCTTTGATTGCGGTACCCATGTTTTCCATCCAGTTTGGTGATCAAGGGACTTTTGTCCGGACGCTGGGAGTCGATCTGTTTCAAAACGGCCTGCAGGTTTTTCCCGGTAATAAATCTGGTGTTGCCTCGCAGGTTCCATTTTGGCTGCAGACGGAATTCATGCGCAGCGGAAACACCATGACAGGACGCATTGCTGCATCTGTTAATCAAAAGTGGTTCGATTGTTGAGGCAAATTCCCGAGCCAGTTCCGGACTGAGACCGCCCAACGGTTCCCCCTTGTTGAAAGTGCTATCGATCAGTAATTTGTCCCTCAGTTTTTTTTGATACGGATCGACATATTCTGAATCTCTCACCTTGCGTTTATCGAAGTGCCGAAGTAGTCGCCTGGCCTGCTGGTTATTGGGTTGCAGATGCAGCGCAGAACGTATTTCCCGCTCTGCTTCCGCATACAGATTCTGCTTGAAGGCCCACTGTGCGAGTCGGACGTGTTGGTCGGCAGTGGGGCGCGTCATCGCTTCGCGCTGTTTCCGATACGCTTCACGGACTGTTTTCGCCTCACAAATAACTGTCGAAAACGGATAGCTGACCGTTGCCCCTCCCGGGATCTTGACAGCGTACCCGTTTCCCAAAACAGAGATTTCTCCCCGAACAACCTTCCCGGTGTTGGTGACGATGAGTCCCTCCTCGTAAATAACCTGTTCTGCAGAGAGACGAAACGCAACACCAATAACTGTCATCGCGAGCAAAAACAGAACCGCGATCTTTTTTTTCGATTGACGAACAAGAGCTTTCATGGGGAATCCTTTCCCTGTAGGTGTGCCTCTTCACGGGCATGCAACCCCGTGGTCATGCACCTTTGCGTTCATACACCTTCGTGGTCATACAATAATCAGTTTTCAGTCCTGCTGGTTATCTTCAGAATCGAGAGGGAATGTTTTCTTCAGACGATCCAGATATTTATGCGTGACATCCTTGGGAACCTGATCGCCCGCGGGGCTGTAGTTGAACGTGGCGGGATTGATTG
>JALWSL010000216.1 GCA_027080405.1 Planctomycetaceae bacterium | reverse complement strand
ATTAGTGCTTCAGCGGATAAGTTGGAAGCTTTTTTTGCGGAATGGGAAGGTCTTTTCAAACAGGGAGGCGAGGTTTATACCGAGAGCAGTAAATATCCCGCCTACGAAGATGTCATTGCCAAACTGGAAGAAGTTCGGGCATCAACACTCGCTCTGCTCGATACTCTCACTGATGACGATCTCGATAAACCGAGTCACGCTGAGGGAGAAATGAAAGACTTTTTCGGCACAGTCGGAGCATGTCTGGCCGTGATTGTCATCCATTATTCCTTCCACGGCGGACAAATAGCGGATGCCCGTCGAGTTCTGGGGCGTCCCCCATTAATGGGGTAGCATCGAAAACAAGAATCCGGATTAGACCAATTTCCCCAAAAACTGCTTTGATGGCCCAGAGCTGGCCTGATGTTCTTCCGGCAGTTTTTCTATCAGTTCCAACCAGGTTTCCTTGTGTAGCTCAAGCACCCTGATGGCATTGTCGACCAGTTCCGGCTTATGTTCGATATCCGCCTGTGCCAGGTTTTTGTAGGCGAACGCGAACAACGCTCGCAATGATTCAATCATTTCCGGAGCACGTTCGTCATCCAGTCCAGCGAGCAACTCTGTGATGAATTCCCTGGATTTGCTCAACGCAAGGTGCGACTGTTCATAGTTCTTTTCCTGCAACGCTTCCTTCCCCGCGATGGCATGGCGGATCGCTCCTCCTACCACCATTAAATGCAACTGATGCGGAGGTGCGGTCATGACGTGCGATTCAAGATATTCGTTGTTGTACATGATTCCATTCTCCATCTGAAGAAACATCCTGTGGTCTGAGAAAGTTGCAGCGATTCTACTTGCTGGTGGACGAAATCGGTTTCAGCGCACTGAGGGCACTTTGTTGTGATTGTATCGTGCTGATAATTGTTTCCATTTGGGCGAATTCATTCAACAACCTGGTCTTTTTGCTTTCCAGAAGAACATTCAAGTCGGCAATCCGCTCCTCATTCTTTTTGATCGAACTATCCAGCACATCTCTTTCGTTCGCAAACGTTCCATCAGCAACGTCAGTGAGAGAGGTCATTGTATCGTTGAACCTGGCGGCGAATCCCGTCGATTCAGTCGTGAAGAACTTTTTAACTCCGTCCAGATCATCTTTCAGTTTGTCTTCCAAACGTTCCTTCGTGAAGACGAGCTTTCCACCCGCGCCGACACGAATCCCGATATCAATCAATGTTTTGATTGTTTCATTTCCCGTACCAATCCGCCTGCTCAGTGCAGTATCCAGACGGGCGCCGACTCGTGCCGTTATGGTATCCCCTTGCAGTATTCCCCGCTGGTTGTTTTCCGCATCGAATTTCGTCAACTCTGCTGCAAGATCCACGTACTTATTGTAATTTTCTACGAAGTTTTCGACATTCGTAACAATGCTGTCTGTATTTCTCGATATCTCGATATTCGCCGGTGAGGTTCCAACATTGTTAAGGTCCAAATCAATTCCCTCAACAACGTTATCGTAGGAGTTGTCGCTGGAACTGATCAGAAATGCGGTCGCCGGATTGGAGCCAACCTGTAACAGCGAGTCTTGAGCATTGATGATCGTGGTAAAGTTCAAGCCCAACCCCCCGTCATCAATCAGCATCCGTCCGGATTTTCCGGTTTCTGCGGCGGTCAGACTCAGTCGGGTCGAGTTGAAACTGGAGCCATCGTCGAAGGTCGAGGCATTGATCAGCGAACCGGCGTTATTTATTTTGGTGACCAGATCTTCCAACGTGTCGGTCGATTCAATGTCAATCTGTGTAACCCTTCGACTGGTCACCCGCTGTTTGCCGTCGCTGCCAACGACGGAATCTCCCAGCAACCGCAGATCGGCTGCAGTGCTCGTATCACCAAACTCTTCCACTGTCAGTGTTCCCGTGCCGCCTGCCTCATCAATCAAGACAAAACCATCGCCAGTATCGTTCAATTGTGCTGTGACCGAGATGGAACTGTTGGCATTGATACGGGTAATGACATCCCCTACCGTTTCAACTGAAGAGCTGATATCAATGATACCGACGTTTCCATCCGTATCGGTAATCTGGATCAGACCTTCTTCAACAGCTCCCCCATCGGGAGCATAAGTTGAAATCGAAGTGGCATCGTTCACATACCGCAGTGCCAGCGAACCGCCGTCGATGCTGTCAACGGCATCATCAACCACGATTCCCAGATCGTTGGCGACGGTCGAAGAACCAACATCCGCAATGATCAAATTGCTTGAACTGCTACCGGAAGTATCGGAAATCAGTATCCCGTCCTTTTTACTGTTCAGCGAAGCGGTCAGCAGCAGATCACTCCCATTATCCTGAGCCGAATTGATGGCCTCGATCACATCAGTCAGCGTCTCTGCACCTGACAGATCAACAGTAGCTGTTTGCCCTGAACGATCCGTCAGCGAAATTGAACCGAGTTGATCAATGCCCTGCCCTCCTCGCAGATTTCTCAACAAAACGGAATTCATCCCGCCGGTCAAACGATTCCCCGTGATCGTCGATCCTGAGACAGTTGCATCCAATCCGAGTTGGCGGATGGCAGAACTATTGTTGATGTCCTCGATGGAAAGCGTTCCTGATCCCCCAGTTGTGTCTGTCAACACAATACGGCCGTTGGTCAAAGCCGCCGTCAGCTTTCCACCATTATCGCTATTGTCATTGATAGCCGAGATGACATCCTTGAGAGTTTTGGCATCGCTGAGATCAACCTCCAGTTCGGTAGCATCTTCCAGGGTGATACGGATATCGGGAGCCCCAGTCAGCAAATTCAACCCGTTTCCGTCGTTGATCTGCTCGAGTGAAAAGTTCTCGGTCGTTTCGTAAACGGTATCTCCCGTGAGCGTTGATGCGGCCACCGATTTGTCGATGCCCAAATCTGCAGCGGCCAAGCCACCATCCAGATCCACTACCGACAGATTATTGGCCGTGCTGCCACTGGCATCTTCCAGAATGAATTGTCCATCCACCACTCTGGCTGTCACAGCAATATCGACGTTGTTATTGATCTTGTTCAGGACATCGTCGACAGTGAGTGCCCGAGTCAAATCGATATCTGCTGATGAGCCGCTACGGTCTGAAATTCGAATTTTTCCACGACGAATTCCGGAACCGTCATTCAGTGTTTCCAGCAGAGTGGATTGATCCAAAAATCCCCCCTGCGAAATAGTCAGTGTACCGGTTCCGATCGTTTCCTGATCCGCATCGGCAAAGCCCCGGCTGAGTGATTGCTCAGCGGCGGCTTTTTGCAATGCCTGAAAGCTGTATGTGCCAACCACAGCTGTTTTGCCAACCGTTGCGGTCAGTTGTGATTCGTCCGAATTGGTAACCGAAAGCTGTTCGAAACTGACCTCATTCCCCAAAGTCGTCATCGATGTCGATAACGTCAGCAGGTTGGCTTCCAATGCGTTCAGCCCGGTTTTTTTCGCTTCAAATTCCTGACTACGCGCTTCGATCCGCTTGATCGCCTGCTGTTGATTCAGCGACAACGCGTCCACCAGCCCGGCTATATCCAGGCCACTGACAAGCCCTGTTGTCGTTGTTATTCTTGACATGAAACTGAATCAACCGTGAAATCGAATTGAAGAACCTTGCCATGACAGAAACGGCTACAGGGAGGTATTCATAACACAGTAACCGCCCTGCCCCGCAGTTTCCCCGCATCGATAGTTATCGACCAATTCCTGCTGATCTGTTATCGCGGGCAGACGACTCTGTTTCACTTTCCCGATATTCCAGTCCGATCATGAGGAGACCGGTAAGTTACATGCGATATTCCGGTTGTGCCGATTATCGGAATCATCTGAATGATCAGGCGACATTTTGCCGGGATTGCCCCATCTGCTTACGCACGAAGATCTGGTTATTATCGAAATGCAACAATTCCAAATTTGAATGTTCCCGATCCAGAAAAGCATCGATCGGCGGTGAAGCAAGTTTGGGTCGGCCCGGAAAATAATCATCGAAACCAAGCAATCCACCTTCTACCAATCGTGGCCAGGCCCATTCAATCGCCTGTTGTGTCGGATCGTGATGATCCAGATCGATGTAGATAAAAGCGAATTCCTTTACCGGACACTTTTCCAGGCACTCGGGGACATATCCATCCCAAAGAGAAAAGATAGCATCGCGAATTGCCTCAATTGAAGCCCCCGCCTGCTGAGATGAACCCAAACTGACATCCCGGTGCTGGCGAATGGAATTCAGGATAATTCGACGGAAATTCTCTTTGCCTCCACTACTTAAATCACCCTTCGGGTATTTTCCTGCATCCATTTCAGTTGGTTCATCCATCCCGATAAAGCTGTCAAAGGCATGGGCTCGACGATGGAGTACCTGAGCAACCGCAACGATGCGTTTGAAAAGTGCTCCCCGAAAGACACCGATTTCCGCGAAATCGCCCGGGATGTCGATAATTTCGTTCATCGCCGCACTGAGAACTCCATCGGGTAAATATCCTGTTCCCATTTCCGTCTTCCTGGTTCTATTTGTCGGTTGAGTATTGCCGATTGAATGAAATCGTTCGTGATGAAGCTGGAGTTTCCTCAGCATCCGTCTCTGGTGCAATTAAATAGCCAGAACTTACGCGGCTGGCGTTTCGATTGGTGCCTCGCCGGGAAATTCCAGTTCGTATCCGTATTTTATGAAGTCGGGGGCCATCCATTTCTGTACGGCCCGAATTGCCCGTTCTGTCAGATAATCCCCTGCCGAATCTCGCTGATTTCGTGTCGGGTTCAGAATCGGGAACTCGGGCAGTTTCGATTCTACAAACGGAAGTTTTGCAAAATCACTTCGTAGTTGTTCAACACGCAAAACGGTATCGAAATCAATATCGCCATGCCGTTGCGACTGTGTCATCAAAAGCTGTTGCTGTGGTTCACTCAGGCGAGGCAATTGCGACTGCATGATCGCAGCCCATTCTGCAAAGACTTCAAATGAATCGGGATTCGGACACATCTGGCGAAAATAGTATCGATCCTTTCCTCGCATGCAGGTACTGAACCAAATCGAAACGGCTCGTGAATATGGATTTCTGCAGGTTGTAAACAGATGCCAATCTGCGGGTATTTCACTTACGTCATTACAGTGGAAACCACCATAACGCCTCCCCTGATAGTGCTCAGACAGAATCTGGTAAAGGGAATTTGTTCCCCCTTTAACCGTACTGACAAAGGCATATTTCAACTCTGGTGATATAATCATGACCGTTTCGCTTCCTGCATTTTCATTACATTTTTCTGCCCGATCTCAAACCGGACCTGTCACCCGAAGAACAACAAAACGCTTCTCAGCGTTCGTTGCCATCTCTTTTTTTTACTGTCGCATGAACTTCATAAACGTGATTTCAGTATCGGGATAATGTAAATACGGTTTCTCCTCACATTGGGCGAGATAGAACCCATTCTCCTGCATCAGTTTGACATAATCCTGTAAATCCCGGTTGAATACTGGTGGATTGCCATCACGCCGCCAGCGTTGTTTGCCAAGAATTTCTGCTATCAAAATGGTATCACTCGCCCGACACATCCGCTCTATCATTGGCCCGACCGTATCGTCATCGATATGAAGCAGGACCGTATAGGCCAGAATTGCATCTGCAGGCGGATATTCATCATTGAATCCGATCAACTGGAAATCATAACCGGGATGTTTTTTTCTGGCAGTTGATATCGCTTCCGGGTTGATATCGACCCCAAGGTAATAATCGGTCGGTATTGCCTGGCACAGCCGCCCGTAACCGCAACCGATTTCCACCATTTTTCGCACCAGATGCGGCCTCAGCATTTCCCACAAAAATGGACGGACATCCCACCCTTCCGGGAACTCGCCCAACTGTTTGTTCATGGGAATAATGTTTGCCAGCCGATCCTGCTCCCAGTAGCTGGTAAAATCGTTTCCAACTTTTCCGGGCGCTTCTGCAACCAAGGCATCCTGTTCACGAGAAACAGGTATTGGGGGTTCCGGTTCTTTCCCCTCCGCATGGTTATGGCTACATGCTTGCGAGATTAAAGCTGAAAACCCTTTGGGCAGTCTCGGCGTTGCAGTTGCTGCTTCATAACCAAACCGCTGACAATACTCTCCCGCCTGCTTCCAAACCTTTTCCGCCAACTGTTTAGCTGGCCCATCAGGTTCCTTCGCAAAGCGGTTGACCGACAGATTGGTCACCTGCCCCTGATGTTTCTGCTCTTCATAGAGACGATGAGGGACCGATTCCAGCCCTATTCGTTCTTTGCCCAAAGCACTTAGTCCCATTTGTTGGGCAAGTGAGTCGATGAGCTGAGGGTTTTCACACATCTGCTCATAGCGAACCAGGTGATGAGGCAGCTTTGCCATCTCAACCAGCGCAGCGGCTGTCTCCAACGCCCGATTTTCAATCCATGTCTCGTCAACAAAATTATCCAGCTTCGGAGCCAAATCCAGCGCGGAGAGAACAACATCCCGAATATCCCGAACACACAAAATCAGGTTCTCTGCTGGATATTGCTGCAAGAATTCCTGCCAGTTGGCGAAATTGACCATCTTCACACCCCAGTAATCGAGTCGATTCAATTCGGGCAGAATCGAAGAATCAAAAAACTGTGGGAAAGACTGCCTGCTCGTCCCCGCTTGCCAATCCTGCTCGGAAATGTTGATACCGAATGATTCGAGTTGCTTGCGAAGGTGTTCCGAACCGCCACCCAGATGGATATTCGGTTCCAAAAGCACAAGCCCCTTTCCAGGAACCGTCAGTTTGTCACAAAGCAACGTTGTGCCACTCCGCATCATCCCGTATATCGCCAACTTCATCCCCCTTTGAACGTGATTGGGCGACCGGGATGATTTTCGGGCATGCGGAGTGGGCACAGGTTGTTGCCTGATTCCATCCTGTAAATTCTGACTCGTTTCAGAAGGAGCACTTTTTTTGTTTCGGTATTGTTGCAGCAACTGGTTGACAACGATCGTCCAATCTCTGCCCGTGGCAGAACGTGGGCCACCCGAGTGCAGGCCACGCCGGTTGGCAAACAGAGGCACTCCCAATTTGATACAGCGATATTTCTCCCAGACCCGCAGGTAGTAGTCGAAATCTTCACCGACATCCATCTGTTCGTTGAACGGATTCGCCAGTGCAACTTCCGTACGAACAAAATGCCCCATCTGCAAGGTGAAGTACGGATCGTTATTCAGAATATCGGAAAAGCGATCGGTAACCCCGAGTTGTCCTTCCCGGTAGTGAGCCTGATTCGTTCCGTTATCAAAACTGAAAATCTGCCCCCAGATCGCGTCATAGTGTTCCAGGT
>JALWSL010000215.1 GCA_027080405.1 Planctomycetaceae bacterium | reverse complement strand
ATGGTACTTAATGTCATAACGAGTATGTGCGCCACTGCGATAGTTTTCCATACTTGGCAGTGTACCTGAAGGTTTCGCCTAAAGGCGAGGGTTTTGATCCCCATCGAGAGACAATGAATTGCGAAGCACGAAAAAATGACTCTGATCACGACGACTCTGATCACAACAATTTGGCGCGAAGTTTTGTGAGGCAACAGGGATGCATGCGCTGCAACTGGTACGCTCCGAGAGGGAAGGCCCGACGAAATCTACTGCTTCACCTGTCGAATGACTTCTTTCATGATCATTTCTTCCAAATCCGGCGCCCAGACGGTGGGCATGCCGTAGTAGATCATTGAGCGAGCCCCTTCGTACCCTCCTTCCGAGAGAACCCGTCGGGACGGGATATAACACATGACATCGTTGCAATACCCGGCGACCCATAAAAAGCGATGATCCAAATCCGCTTTAATCCGGTTTGAATAATCAACGACAACCTCACCTCCCAACGTCACAATCACCAACTCTCCCAGTTTCAGCGTCTGTACCGGATAGGGATAGGTTGGCGAGAGCGAGCCGTTTCTGTCCCACTCGGCAAGAACCTTTTTGGCCCGTCCGACAAGAAATTTATTGCTTGAGGAAAGGTCTTTTTCCAGTTCCTGGCGAGTCGGCAACTGAGAAAACGGAAGATCCAGTTCCCTATAGGCTGTTTTCAATTTCCCCTTGATCACCAAATGCTTTTTCCTGGAGACTTCCTTTACGGCATCCGCCATCATCCGACCATATTTTTCCCCCAGTTCAACTTTTCTGCGTGGAAGCGGGTTCTGATCACCGCCACACCCGGCGATAAACAAAGCGGTCGCACCGGGAAAATCTTTCTCAATTTCAATCTGGGCATAACCGGGCCAATCCCCCGACCAATCATAAAAACCGACGACTGTCGCATGACAGGCGTAACCGAATAGAATTCCCTTGATTTTACCCTGCTGATTCTTCACGAACAGAACAGGAACTTCGTGATCAACCGGGCCGACCAACTTGCCTTCTTTACGCAATCTGGGAACATCTGCTTCCTTATTGTTTCTTCGATTGACAGCAAAAGTTGTCCTGCCGAGACCATATTCCAGAGTCACAGGTTCAAGATTCTCGAGCGCCTCTGCGACGAGTCCAGGCATTTTGTCGATCAGATTCGCGGTATATTCATCGACCAGTTTTTGCTGGTGATCATCGAAAAAATACATCGCCCGAAGATTCGCACCGACCACCGGGCCACTATGTGTATGGGAAGTACAGAGAGAAATCTGATCGCGTTTCAGTCCGAATCGTTCCCTCAGCCGGGATGTGATCGCCTGCGAGGTTGCGCGGTCGATTCCAACAAGATCCAACGTAATGATGACAGCCCGGGCTCCAGCCGGATCTTCAATCAACGCCGCTTTGGCCCATAAATCGTGAACCTTGCCCTGTGCCGGTTTATCACGTCCGCCGTAACCGGACATCCACATCGGCTTCTCGGGGGTAATGACAACACGGGAAACTCCCGCTTTCCACATTGCTGCACCACTTGTCCGAGTTGCATCTTTTGCCAGACAGATCACGGAAGATGGTGTCAACAGCAGAGATAAAACCGCAAGAATCAGTACATTTCTCAAACCGCATTTTTTTTTCATTTTCATCCCCCTCAATGTGAGTCCCAGGCCCCAATGTGAGTTCCAGGCGATCGTCGCAAAAGCCGGGCTTGCCAGACCGAACCAGTCAGACCGAAACGGCCAGACAGAAACAGTCAGTCTGCCTGACACTCAAGCAGCGTCCTGCACTTTTCGCCCATACCGATCTGTCTATCCATCCCCAAGATATTTCAGTTGAATCTCTGTGTCGGGCAGTTTTTCCTTTAATGCCTTGACACCTGCCTCGGTCACAGCTGTTCGCGTTACTTTCAGATCCTTGAGTGATTTTAACACTTCCAGTTGAGGCAGACCCGCATCAGTGATGGATGTCGAACCGAGATGCAGGAATTTCAGTTTTGTCATTCCCTGCAGATATTTGAGCCCGGCATCACTTAATTGCGTATTATCCAGATTGAGCCATTCCAAATTTGTCAACGGTGCCAAGTGGGCCACACCGGCGTCAGTCAAGGCAACTCGCCAAAGATTGAGCCGCTTCAGGTTCGTCAATCGGGAAACGGGAGCCAGATCGGCGTCAAACAGGGAACTGTTTTCACTCAGGTCGAGGTCGATCAACCCTTCTATCTTTGCGACATGCTCCAACCCGGCTCCTGTCACCTGTGAAAGTTTTGAAATACGCAGTTTTTTCAGCTTGGGAAACAGTGCCAGTTTGGCCAGATCCTCGTCAGCAACCAGTGTCTCCGCCAGGTACAGTTCTTCAATTTTTTTACAATTGGCCAGATGCTGCAGTCCCTCCCCATCGATCCACAAAAAATCGAGTAGCAGGGCTTTCAAATTGGTCAGCTTTCCGACGTGCACCATTCCGTCGGTGTCTACTTCCGTTTTTCCATTTTTCCCTGAAAGCCTCAATGCTTTCAGATTGGTCAGTCCCGTCAAATGCGCCAGGCCGTCGTTGGTGATTTTGCAATCACGCAAATCCAGATTGGTCAGCGTCCCGATCTGTCCGAGCGTTTTCAGGCCCTGATCGGTAATCGGAGTTTCGTTCAACAGGACAGACTTCAGTTTTTTCAGCTTCAAAAGAAGGTCAAGCTGCTCATCGGTGACAGGAGTCCCACGAAAATTGACTTCAACGACCCAACCCTGCTTATCGGTTTTTATCGCACTGGCGAGTGCCTCTATTTCCTTGACGGCTTCCGCATCTTCAGCAGGCATTGCACCATTTTTGCCTGCTGGGTTTTCGGATGCGGATTGCGATTGCGAATCGACTTGCCCGGGGTTATCTCCCGACTGATTTTGACAACCGAGAAAAATCATCACTCCCCCAAAAAGGAAGGAACAGAAAAGAGTCACTCTCATTGCGTAACGAATCCTCTAAAGTAGTAAAGCCTCTAAACAGATCACATGTTGAACAGGATAACATAGCGGGATTCCTAGGGGGCTCTCCGTCTCGGGGCTCCCCGCCTTCTGGTAGTTCTGATATTACGGTAAAGGGCAACTGTTGGAAAGCGATCACCAAATAACAGAGCGAGTTCGGCAACAATTCAGGTTTTCTGGCGGCATCACTCAATGATCACTTCTGCATCGGGCAGGCTTTCCAGAAAGATGCGGCCGTAGCGTTTTGTTTTGATACGGGGATCAAGAATCACAACCTGCCCGACATCATCTTTGGTTCGAATCAGCCTGCCAAAGCCCTGTTTCAGCTTGATCGCCGCCTCAGGAACCTGATATTCCATAAAGGGATTGCCGCCACTTTGCTTGATCCGCTCGACTCTCGCTTCAAGTAGCGGGTGATCGGGCACGGAAAATGGCAAACGGGTAATAATCACATTCTGTAGCGCGGCACCAGGTACATCAACTCCCTGCCAGAAACTGTCCGAACCGAACAGGACAGCCGCCTCATCAGTACGGAAACGCTCCAGCATCAACGATCGGGTGAGATCTTTTCCCTGGCAATACAGATTGATTCCCTGCTCGTTGAACACGCCGGCCAAACGCTCCGCGCACATGTTGAGCATTTTGTAACTGGTGAAAAGCACAAACGCCTTGCCATGCGTTTGCAGAACATACTTTTCCACCTGTTTGATCACGGCTTGCTCATAAGCGGCCGCTTCACTGGCCGGGTCGGGCATATCCTGACAGAGAATCAGCTTCATCTGTTTTTTGAAGTCGAATGGACTGCCGACTTTTAACTCGGCCCCGCTGCTCAAGCCGAGCCGGTTTTTCACAAACTTGAATGACTGCCCTCCCACCGCGATGGTCGCAGATGTCAGGATGACGGAAGGAACCTGGCTGAACAGTTCGGAGCGCAGCGACGTTCCGATCTCAACCGGCGCAGAAATCAATTTGACCTGCTGCTGTCTGCCACGGCTCAGTTCACCCCAGTAAACAGCATCATCGAGCGTCTGTTCGAGCCAGTTGTTGAGTGAGTTGGACAGACCGTACAACCGGTCCGCTGCGGCTTTCAGCTCAATTCGCTCCTCCTCCTTTTCGATATTTTCCGCGAACTCTCCAACCATGCCCGCCAGTTGATTCAACTCTGGGGAGACCGCATTCGCGATACCAAGCGGCTTTCGAACGCGCCCATTCATTCCGGAATCGACTCCCAGATGATGGGCAATGATCGAGAACAACTCGTCTTGCAGATGATACAACCTCGCCACCTGCTTTTGCCCTTCGCGAAAATTGTGATGCACCAGCAATCCCTTGTTGGCGCGATCGTTGTACAATTTCATCAGGATATAATTGAGCTGTGTATTGGCAACTGAATCTCCCAGATGCGACGAAGCAACCTGCTCCAGCATGTGCGCTTCGTCAAAAATGACCGCGTTGTAATCAGGTAGAACCGACGCCCCTTCCCGGCGGAGAGCCAGATCGGAAAAGAACAGTGCATGATTCACGACAAGCAGATCGGCGTTCCAGACCCGTCTGCGAGCCTTGTAATACAGGCAGTTATCATAAGTCGGGCATTTCTTGCCCAGACAGTTCCCATGTTCGCTGCGCACCTCATCCCAGACAGCAGGAATCGGGCGAAAGCCGAGATCGGAAAGGGAACCATCAGCCGTCTCGTTCGACCAGGCAGCAATTTCCCGTAATTGTCGGGTCTGTTCCGGCTCGGAAAACAGGGAAACGGTTTTATCAATCGCCCCTTTAATCCGTCTTAAACTGGCGTAATTCGAACGCCCCTTGACCAACACCGCGGAGAACTCGACAGGCAGGATCGCATTAAGAAACGGGATATCCTTGCCAATCAACTGTTCCTGCAAACTGATGGTATGCGTCGAAATGATGACGCGTTTCTTCTGTTTTTTTTCAGCGTTCGAATCCTTCCCGGTATGATTATCCAGCACGGAAAGGATGGCAGGAACCAAGTAGGCAAAACTCTTCCCGGTTCCGGTTCCGGCTTCGACAACCAGATGCTCCTGCCTGGTGATCGCGTGTTCAACAGCGTTGGCCATTTGCAACTGCTGTTCCCGGAATTCATACTTGTCCAATCGAGCGGCAATCCGCCCGTTCGGGCCAAGCACCTGTTCCGAATTCAAAACACCCCGCTGCGATTTTTTAGCCATTCCGCCTTGCAATTCAGTATTCTGCTTCTGGTCTTGTTCGAAAAACGACGGTTATTGTAGTTCCCCGGCGTAGGGAAAAACAGCCTGCGTCAGGACAGAATACCTGTGTCGATAGAAGGATGCGCGAAGGCTTCAGGAAACGAGCTCGCGAAAATTCCGGTATTCCATCCCGAAGGTTTCCGCCACGGCACGGTTGGTGAGATGGCCGGCATACATGTTGATCGCCTCTGCAAAACCGTCGTCGTCGGAAACGGCCTCAAGCAGTCCTTTTTGTGCGATTTTCATCACGTAAGGAAATGTGACATTGCACAACGCATAGGTGCTGGTTCGGCCAACCGCTCCCGGCATGTTGGCCACACAGTAATGGACAACTCCATCAACGATGTACGTCGGATCGGAATGGGTTGTCGGATGGGTCGATTCAAAGCACCCTCCCTGATCAACAGCGACATCGACGATTACCGCACCGGGCTTCATTCGCTGCAGATCATTTTGTGTCACAAGCTTGGGAGCTCTTGCACCGGGAATCAACACAGAGCCGATGACAAGATCAGCACGTGATATCTGTTCGATGATATTGTGGCGATCGCTGTAAAGCGTGTTGACATTCGCAGGCATGATATCTTCAAGGTAGCGCAACCGATCAACATTCACATCAAGGATATTGACATCGGCCTGAAACCCTGCCGCAATCCGGGCTGCATTTTTCCCGACCACGCCTCCGCCAAGAATCACGATATGCGCAGGAGCGACACCGGGAACTCCTCCCAACAGAATACCACGACCTTCCTGTGGTCGCTCCAGATATTTCGCTCCTTCCTGTACACTCATGCGACCGGCGACTTCGCTCATGGGAGTCAATAACGGGAGTTTCCCTTTGGGCCCGCGCAAAGTTTCGTAGGCCACTGCAGTAACTCCGGTTGCCAAAACTTCCCGGGTCAATTTTTCATCCGCTGCAAAATGGCAGTAGGTAAAAAGAATTTGCTCCCGCCGTAACATCCCCCATTCCGGCTCAAGAGGTTCCTTCACCTTAACGATCAGGTCAGCGTAGGTAAAAATTTCTTCAGCCGTATCGACAATTTCAGCCCCGCTGGAGCGGTAATCCTGATCGGGGATACCACTGCCGATACCGGCATCGCTTTGAAACAGGACCCGATGCCCGGACTGACAGAGCATTTCAACACCGACCGGCAGCATCACCACGCGATATTCATCGCTTTTGATTTCACGCGGTACGCCTACAATCATTCCTTGCGTCCTTTATGCAACTCTCACTGAAGGAATCTCGTGCGGGAAATCGAAATCCCGAAAGACAACCGCTCCCGAATCAGCCGCTCTCCTGTACCGATGGCGCGATCCCCCGTCCATTTTTTATTCGATCTCAACGAATTCGGCCAGAGCAGGAGACGACTTAATCGAGAATCCCGTTGAGAATTTGCATGACTCGTTTTGAATTCGTTTTTTTCAACGGAATCAGCGTGACCCCCTTGGAACGTGTGGTGCGTGAAGATTCATCAATCGATGCGATCAGTTCCTCGATTTCTTCGAGCAGGCTTTGCGGTGCTTTCACGATCAACGAATTCGTTTCCGTTTGCACTTCCAGGGTGAGCAGCGGGGAGGAAGCAGCCGCATTGATCTGGCGAAGCACGGTCGCCACCTCTGGTGGGACGCCTTGGGGAATGCTGACATTGCGGCGGGCACCGCCGGCTGTCATTTGCGGGCGGTAAATACCACGAATCAGTCGTTCAACCCGAGCCGCATTGGCATAGAGCATCGGGATAACTTTTGTCTGGAAAGCCCGTTTGGTATCGGGGATGTTTTCGATATCGAGAATCTGGACGAGTTGCTCGATCCGTTCCCGGTCACTTCTTCCCGCGTAGACAATCAACACATTCAGACGCTCTTCAGGAACGAGTATAACATTGCCGAAGCTGAAGTTGCCGTTACGCGTGTTGAAAATCTGCTTCAGTGTTGTCGCCACTTCCGTAGCCCCCGCATTTTTCAGTTGGTAGATACCGAAATCCCGATTCCGACCGCCGCCCGCACGGGAAAACATGGCTCGTAGCAGGGCTTCCATCTGATCAAGGGCCTCGGTATCGTCTGACGAAATCGTCAATCGGCC
>JALWSL010000214.1:5884-7319 GCA_027080405.1 Planctomycetaceae bacterium | reverse complement strand
AGCGACGATCACCACGCGAGGTTTTCGATAAAGACCGATGTCAAAAACAGGCTCAGAAAATGTTCCATGATGAACTCGACTCGCAAAAACTCGTTATTCAAAAAACAGACAGTAACTTTCAGGAAACAGCAGCAGTGATGTCAACTATCTTTTTCAACCTGGCTGGGATCAAACGTACGCAATACCCAGATGAAAGTTCCAATCAGGAAGAACGCACTGGGCGGTAACAGCATCAGGCCGTTCGGTACATACCACCCGCCATCAGTTGCCAGCGGAAGAACCTGAATCCCGAAGAGCTGTCCTGCACCGGTCAGTTCCCGAACAATGCCGACGCAAACAAGCAAGACACTGTAACCGAGGCCGTTGCCGATACCGTCGAGGAAACTGGTCCACCAGTCATTTTTCATCGCGAACGCTTCAGCCCGCCCCATCACGATGCAGTTGGTGATAATCAATCCGACGAAGACAGAAAGCGTCTTGGCAATTTCAGGAAGAAACGCTTTCAGAATCTGGTCAACCACAATCACCAGCGAGGCGATGACCGTCATTTGCACGATAATACGAATGCTGTTCGGTATGAAATTGCGAATCGCGGCAATGATCGCATTTGAAAACGCAACGACCAGCGTTACCGCAACGGCCATCGTAACAGTTGTCTGCATCTTACTGGTAACAGCCAGTGCGGAGCAAATTCCCAAGACCTGCAACGCGATCGGGTTGTTGGCAAAGATCGGGCTGAGCAGAACGTCTTTAATTTTTGATTGACTCATGAGTCTCTACCTGGTTTCAAATTATTTCAACTTATTGTTCGAGCAGGATTTCCAATAACCGACAAATAGCATCAATTTCAAAGGGGCAACTTCAGTGGGAGATGCTGCTTAGTTTCGTGACGGGAAACTGTCCCTCTCTTATTTTTTTCAGCAGTGGCCCGTAACCTTCATCGCCCAGCCAGAACTTGAACATGTTTTCGACTCCTCGCGTGGTGATCGTCGCTCCGGCAAGGGCATCGAACTTGTGTTGTGAATTCGGCATGTCACAGGTGACAGTACCTTTGAAAAAGGAAATATCGACCTGACCTTCGTCGTTGAACAGAACTTTGGGGCACTCAGGATTGCTCCATTTGGCTTTCCATTTTGGATTGTTGATTTCGCCGCCCAAACCTGGCGTTTCGCCGTCTTCGTAGAACGTGAGACCTCGGACCGTTTTGCCATCACTGTCGAGCGAAAGCAGTCCCCAGATCGTCGACCACAACCCTTTTCCGCGAACAGGCAGAATCAACTGATCAATCGAGCCATCCGGTTTGGTCACGATGTAGATTTTCGTGTATTTCTCCCTGCGTTTAATACCTGCCAAGTCTTTTTCCGCAGGGATTTCGACGGTTAAGTCCTCATCTTTGGCGACATCGCTCAGCTTGAAATTTTCAGGATCCTCGATG
>JALWSL010000214.1:0-5874 GCA_027080405.1 Planctomycetaceae bacterium | reverse complement strand
GTTTGTAGAGTTCAGGAATTTCAGAATCTTTTGTCTTTCCCTTCTCGTACAGCCCTGCCACGGAAAGAACTTCCCGCTGAAAAGCGATTCGCTCATTCCTTTCCCGAATTGGACGCAGAACAACTGCTGCACTGGAAACAACCAGAGAGCAGACCAGACAGAGGACAAATGCGACGAGAAACGTATTTTGGAGAGAGTCACGCTGAGGCATTGGAACGTGCTAACCTTCGTTTGATGTTGGCTTGAACAAAGAAGTAATCGATCAACGGAGCGAACACATTGCCAAACAGAATGGCCAACATGATCCCCTCCGGAAAGGCGGGATTGATGACGCGAACCAGAATCGTCATGAATCCGATCAACATACCATACAACCACTTTCCACCACTGGTAAAGGCGGCGCTGACAGGGTCGGTTGCCATGAAAACGGTACCGAATGCGAATCCACCAACAACCAGATGCCAGTAGGGGGGCATCGCAAACACGGCGTTGCTATCACTGCCGACCAGATACAGAATCGAGGAAGTTCCGAGCGCCCCCAGAACCACGCCGGACATGATTTTCCACGAACCAATCCCCGTTGCAATAAGGATGAAAGCACCAATCAGGCAGGCCAGTGTTGAGGTTTCTCCCATCGAACCGGGCTGAATACCAAGAAACGCTGTCATCCAGTCCATTCCGAGTCCACCTTGCGAAACCGAACCGGTAATTGCGTTCATTCCGACAGAAGCCTGCTGGGAAGGGAGGGAGCCAAGTGCACCGAGCGGAGTTGCACCGCTGACTCCATCAACTGTTCTCCAGATCGTATCACCGGTAATGTTTCCCGGATAGGCGAAATACAGGAAAGCCCGAGCAGTCAACGCGACATTCAAAAAGTTTTTGCCAGTTCCGCCGAAAACTTCCTTGCCAAGAACGACGCCAAACATGATCCCGAGGGCCGCTTGCCACAAAGGCATCGTTGCGGGCAGGATTAACGGAAAGAGCATTCCTGTAACCAGAAAACCTTCATTGATTTCGTGCTTGCGAACAATGCTGAAGGTTAGTTCGCACAAGCCACCAGCAATGTTTGTGACCAGAAACAGTGGAATGAAATACAACGCCCCATGCACAAAGTTGGAAAGAAAACAGCTTGCATCGGGGGTGAGGTGGAGAGCTGAAAGAACAGCGCCGCGCCAGCCTCCGACGTCGGTTTGTCCCATTTCCGCCAAGGCCAGGTTCGCTTGATAGCCCGTGTTCCACATCGCCATCAGAATGCAGGGAACCAGCGCGACGACGACCGTAATCATCATCCGCTTCAAATCGAGTGCATCGCGAACATGGGAGGGCCCTTCAGTCACTTCGTCAGGGGTAAACAGAAAGGTATCCCCAGCCTCGTAAAGAGGATAAAGCGATTCAAACTTTCCTCCCTTGGTGAATAAAGGATGCAGCTTATCGAGAAATTGCCTCAACGCTTTCATATTTCCGGAATCCCCTGGAACACAGAAGCAACTATTATTGCAGGACTCGCCTGCAGCCGCCTCCGCTGTGCGGACTAAATACGCAATTAAACTAAAGTACGCAATTAAAATGTATCAATCTGGACCGGTCGGCGGTCCATACAAAGTTATAGATCAACCTTCTCTCTCAATTGTATCCAAACATTGACGCAGCAACGGGCCGTATTCCATTTTGCCAGGACAGACGAACGTGCACAGTGCCAAGTCGTCTTCATTCAGTTCAAGGCATCCCAGTGCCTGAGCCTGATCGGTGTCGGATGTCAAAAGTGCCCGCAGTAAAAACGTCGGCAAGATATCAAGAGGCATCACTTTTTCGTACGAGCCGATTGGAACCATCGCCCGTTTGCTGCCCCCGGTATTGGTCGTCATGTTGAATCGTTTGTTTGGATTGATTAGGGAATAAATGCTGGAAGCAAAAGTGTTTTTGACTGAAAACTTGTTGAAGCCCGGCATCTGCCAACCCATAAACTCCCGTTCGTGCCCCTCGGCTACTGCACTGACCTGGTTGTGATACCTCCCCAGATACCCAAACACACCCGATGCTTTCCGCCCCGATAGAACTGAACCAGAAATAACCCGACGATCGACTTCGCAAAGTTGTTCGTTCACAAGATCATCAACCGAAGCGCCGAGCCGCGTCCGCAATAACCGTGGCTCATTGACAACAGGCCCCGCCAGCGAAATGATTCGCTCGACAAAAAGTCGACCGGTGTCAAAAAGCTTCCCGATTGCGATAACATCCTGATAGTTGATATGCCAGACAGTCTTATCCATACTCACCGGATCGAGAAAATGGATATGCGTCCCGGGCAAACCAGCCGGGTGCGGTCCTGCAAATTCTTCCGGCTCGATAAAATCGAGCGATGCCCCAGGGACTTTCACTCCCGCTTCCTGACACAGGTGAACTTTACCATCTGTCAAATGGCGTAACACCTGCAAACCGTGCACGAACGATGCCTCATTTTCCGCAATGACCAGATTCACGTCAGCACAAAGCGGTTCGGTATCGATAGCCGTGATGAAAAGAGAATGTGGCACGCTATCAATGGCAGGGACTTTATCGAACGGGCGTGTCCGTATCGCCGTCCACAAACCGGAATCAACGAGATTTTGCTGGACTTCTTCGCGGCTCAACGCGGAAAGATCGGCTTTCTCGTAAGATTTGAAAGTGACCTCTTCATCTCCATCCAGTTCGATCACTATCGACTGAAACGACCGTCGAGCCCCACGGTTCACCTCAACGACTGTCCCGCAACCGGGAGAGACAAACTGAACACCGGGGTTCTTTTTGTCCTTGAATAACGGTTGTCCAAGTTTGACCTTCTCGCCCACCTGGACAAGCATGGTCGGTTTCATGCCAATGTAATCGGGGCCAATGAGCGCAACTCGCCCTATTTCAGGACCAGCGTGAATCACCTGTTGCGGTTCCCCTGTTATTGGTAAATTCAACCCTTTTTTGATGGTAATCATCTCTCAGCAGCACTCCGCATTAGTCTGACGCCACACGTCGTTGATTTTTTTGGGGTTATAGCAACTTCCTCTGAAGATGGGAATCGTCGGGCTCAGTTCCGTATTATTTTCTTGGTAAATTCAGGAAATCCCCGCAATGATAGGCTAGCAATGCCCACGCAAGATAGTTGTTTTACTTCAAAAAGTTGCGACATATTGTCGCATGTCTTCTTCACCTTGCACTCTGGGGGGGAATAGGGGGATTGAGAGGACGGCTTCGATCTGTTACCGCAGTTGGTGCTGATTATTCCCTCAAACCGGAATGATGTTACCGGAAATGAAAAATATCATGAAATAACTCCCAGCTTGCCTAAAACACGCTTGCTTACATCACCCGTTTGATGTCACAGTATTGATGCTTGCTTGTACCGACTCATTTACAGAGGGAAGGGGATTTTAACGTGCGATTTTCAGGTGTCCTGACTGCAGTTGTAACCTGTCTTTTATCAGTCGTGGGGAGTGTCTCCCTCTCGAGCGCGGCGGGTCCTTCTGATTCTGGTAAGCTGGTAGCCGTCGATCTTTCGCAGGTGGATGATGATTTCCGCTTTCAGGGGGAATATATGGGGTACATCGCCACCGCTTTTGGTTCACCGTACGTCAAGAAGGTCGGTTTGCAGATTATTGCCCGCGGGAACGGGAATTTCGAGGCCACTTTCTATGAAGGTGGGCTTCCCGGTGATGGATGGAATAAACGGGATCGTCTACGCAGTAGCGGGAAAAATGTGGAGGGAGCGGTTACGTTTCACTTTCAGCAAACTCATATCACCGTAACGGGAAGTCGCGCGTACGTTTTTGACGATAAGGGGGACGAGTTGGGAGACCTTCCCAAATATGCCCGCGTCAGTCCTACGCTCGGTTTGCAGTCTCCGTGCAATGCGATCGTCCTGTTCAATGGTCACAGGAACAAGTTGTGGAAGAACATGAAAGTTACCGACGACCACCTTCTCGAGCAGGGAGCCGAGACGGTCGATTCATACAGGGATTTCCACCTTCATCTCGAATTCCGGCTTCCGTACAAGCCGAATGTTCTCGGGCAAGATCGCGGCAACAGTGGTATCTACCTGCAGAGGCGTTACGAGGTTCAGGTTCTCGATTCGTTTGGCCTGGAAGGATTGCCCAATGAATGTGGGGCCATCTACAAACAGCGTGCCCCCGAGCAGAATATGTGTCTGGCTCCGTTGAGTTGGCAGACATACGACATCGATTTTCGTGCAGCTCGTTATGATGATCAGGGCAATAAAACAGAGAATACGAAGATTCGCGTACGGCTCAATGGTGTTCTCATTCACGACGCGATTGAAGTCAAAACAAAAACCGGTGCGGGTAAACCGGAAGGTCCGGAAGCGATGCCCATTTTATTGCAGGATCACGGCAACCCGGTTCGCTACCGAAATATCTGGCTCGTTGAAGGTGATCCCTTTGCGGCAGAAAATTCCCGTTCCTGCGAACCAGTCCCGCTTGGTCTGTCAGTCGGCAATTTCTACTACAGCAGTCCCGCTCCAATTTTCAATCCGCAGGTACCGCAGAGGATGTGGTAGTGCAGGGAAGACATGGACAAACAGGGCGTACCAACACCGTAGTAAGGTGACGATGACGCAACTATCGGTGAGGCACGCCGGTGAGACACGCAGACACCGCGACAGACAGACGTAGTGACGTCTACTGCGGATTTGGGTGACTTCTGTCGCCATCTTGACCGGTTCGGAAGATCACGCTGCAAAAACGAGAACGCGATGTATTTCTTCGATGGTGGTCACACCTTCGAGAACTTTTTTCTTGGCGGCTTCCTCAAGAGTGGTCATTCCACGTTCCACGGCCAGTTTCTGCAGTTCGTTGCTGGACTTGTTATGAATGATCGCTTCACGGATCGTTGGATCAATCGCCAAAATCTCGAAGACGCCCGTTCGCCCTGAATAGCCCGTGTGAAAATTGGCGTCGCTTGGAACACCACGTTTGAGAGTAACGGATTCAGCTTGTGCGGGGTCGATTCCCAGAAACTCGCACTGCCCAGCGTCTGGATGATATTCCTCAAATGAGGTGGGGCAGACTTTTCTGATCAATCGTTGGGAGACGACACAGTTGACGCTGTCGCCAATAAACATGGGGGGGATACCAAAGTCCCGAAAAACATCGATAGTCGAGGTGGTGTCATTGGCATGAAGCGTGCTGAGAACGCGAATCCCGGTGAGCCCCGCGCGGACGGCAATATGGGCTGTTTCCGGATCGCGAATTTCTCCCACCATGATGACGTCCGGATCCTGCCTCAGAACACCTCGCAGAGCCTCGACAAAATTGAAGTCAATCTTGGTATCAACCTGAATCTGGTTGACGCCATGCATTCGGCGCTCAACCGGGTCTTCGATAGTAAGCAGACTTTTTCCCGGATCATTGAGCAAGTCGAGACAACTGTACATCGTTGTGCTTTTGCCGCTGCCCACTGGGCCAACACTAAGAACCATTCCGTAGGGCGCATTGACGTAGTGGTTCAGTGCCTTGATCTGCTCCTCATCCAGACCAAGGGAATCGAGTTTGGAAAAAGAACCTGATTCAGGCATCAGTCGTAACACAAGTCGTTCACCGTAAATCGTGGGGCCGCAGCCAACACGGATATCCCGCTGGTTCTTCAATACGGCATTGGAAATATGACCATCCTGGGCAAAACGTTTTTCGGTAATGTCCATTCCAGCCATCAATTTCAAACGGGAGATGACCTGAGCAGTCATTGTCGGAGCGAGTACCAGAATATCGTGCAGAATACCATCGACGCGCAGGCGAATATGCAGGCCGTCTTCCCGGGGATCGAAATGAATATCGGTTGCGTTCAGGCCGAACGCTCTTTCAAGGAGCAGGTCGACGAGCGGTCCCGGCC
>JALWSL010000213.1:2245-7321 GCA_027080405.1 Planctomycetaceae bacterium | reverse complement strand
CTTGTGCGTTTTGCAGAAGCTCTTTCCCGTTGCCGTCAACTTCACATGACGCGCCTGTTGGTTGAGCCGGGTGCCGCCGCAACTGGAACAGGTGGTCGTCTCCATGTATTTTTCGAGTTGTCTTTTTCGCATCGGATTTTTAGCCGTGCGATAACTTTCGAGCAACTCACCGACGACGCCCTCGAACTTGCCGTAATAGCTGATATATCTTCTGCCGTAGTAGCCCCCCGCGTAAAACTCGCGATCGCCCAACCCGTACAACAGCAAATTCTGCACTTCTTCAGGCAGCTTCTTCCAGGCGGTTTTAAGAACGGATCCTTCTTTCAGGCCGAGCGTTTCCTCGATCAGTCGGGCGGCCCCTTTGTATCTGTTCTTTTTC
The DNA here is from genome assembly GCA_027080405.1 of Planctomycetaceae bacterium. GTDB lineage: Bacteria > Planctomycetota > Planctomycetia > Planctomycetales > Planctomycetaceae > Rubinisphaera. The sequence continues at coordinate 6,942 of JALWSL010000213.1, read as the reverse complement.
GATTTTCCGATTTTCCCGAACGAACCGACAAGCGAAATCGCACCACGCGAAAAAGATTTCTGCGGTTCTGTAACGAGTCTGTCGACAACAATATCGTAGCGCGTTCCCAATCCGTTGCAGTCCGGACACATGCCTGTCGGGCTGTTGAAACTGAACAACTGCGGCGACGGCGGCGCGTAACTCATTCCCGATTCCGGGCAGGCGTATTGTGCGCTGAAAAACTTTTCGTCGTGCTCACCATCCGGCGATTCACTCAGGCAGATCAACCCGTTATTTCCCAGCTTCAACGCCTGTTCCACAATTTCAGTCAACTCTGTTCGACCAACCGAGCCGATTTCAACGCGATCGACAAATAAATCGATCGTATGTTTGTAGTTTTTCCGCAACGAGGGAGGATCGCTGAGCGGATAGATTTCGTCATCGACACGAACTTTCAAAAAGCCCTGCCGAAACAGATCATCAAACAGATCCCTGAATTCCCCTTTTTGCCGTTGAACGAGCGGGGCGAGAATATCCAACTTCGTTTTTTCAGGATAAGCAAAAAGTGTTTCGACGATTTGGTCCGCACTTTGTGCCTTGATCGGCAGTCCCGAAACATAACAATAACCCTGCCCGACCCGAGCAAACAGAATGCGCAGGTAATCATAGATTTCGGTGATTGTGCCGACGGTGCTGCGCGGATTACGGCCGGTCACTTTCTGTTGAATCGATATGCATGGCGCAAGTCCGGTAACCGCATCGACATTCGGCTTGGGAAGTTGCCCCAGAAATTGACGAGCGTATGTTGAAAGCGATTCGATGTACCGCCGTTGTCCCTCAGCGTATAAGGTATCGAACGCCAGCGAACTTTTCCCCGACCCGCTCACGCCGGTCATCACAATCAATTTCTGCTTGGGAAGTTTCAGGGAAACATCCTGCAAATTGTGCTCGCGCGCCCCGCGAATCACGATTTCGTTATCTGCCATCCTGTTTACGGTTCCTGCCTCATCGTTAATCACCTGCTTCAATCGCAGGATTCACTCCATCATGGCGAACGCGGTGTCCCGGTAAAAGTTGCATCCCGGCGAACGCTGCACCACAGTAAGCATTGTAATGCAACAGAAACAGTCCAGCGAGGCTGTAGCACGACTGTTTTGAATTCTGTATGATTTCGGTGAACGCCTGCAGGCCTGTTCCGGGCGGCTTGGCTGCAAGGTACTGAAGTTTTGCGAAATAATGGCAGAAGATTTTTTATTTACCGGAATGATCATTTTTTGTGGGATGTGTTGAATCACACCAAATGGGGCATGCCCTTCAAAGGTGCGTCTCAGCGCACTCGGCGGTTACTTTGGCAGTGCGCCTGTTATTCCTGTTTATCATGTGAGGAGTGATGATGAGTCCTATTGCGCGTGTGATGCTTGGTCTGACTACGGCATTTTGCAGTTTGGTCTTCCTGCTGATTGGGCGAATACCGAATGTCGGTTTTGCTTCCTTTATGACCATCATGGGGCTGCTTTGTGGAGTTGCCACCATCCTCCTGTTTTTCCCTTATGATCGAATCCTTTCCAACGGGCAGGGAAAAAAGAAAAGGAAGCGGAAAAGAGCGGCTCAGGAAACATCCCATGAACCAACGTCGATCTACGAAATGGATTTAACCAGGGTAAGCCTGCCGGGTTGTCTGCTCTTTGTTGCAACTGTTGGCCTGGTCGCCGTTTTCGCCATCATTGTCGGGAGTTCGTTGGGCGGGCAGGAGGTTGATCGTCGAACGATGAAAAAAATCGGGTTTATCGGATTTATTATCATCGTTGGTTTCTTTTTCGGCGGAAAGTTTCTGCTGGAAGCCCTCGGGATGAGCATGACAAGGCAACCGAAAAAGAAATCTCGCAAGGGAAAGGGAAAACGAAAACGACGCCGCCCCCGTGTTGAGTAATGTCGTGTGAGCAAAACCCGTTCGTGACGTTCTTGTGGCAAGTTTCCCCGGTATTCCCTATGATGTCGTTTCCTGTATCAGGGCATCGTTGCGGATGAACTTCCACTTTTATCTTTATCACTCCCTCAATTTATTGGCATGAAAATATGACAGGCGAGAACGAAACGTCAACGGAACCATTGAATAAATACAGCAGTCGGATCACACAACCCCGCAAACAGGGTGTTTCACAGGCAATGCTTTATGCGACCGGCCTTAGCGATGAAGATATGAACAAGCCGCAGGTCGGAATCGCCAGTTTGTGGTACGATGGCAACCCCTGCAATATGCACCTGGATAAACTCGCCGCCGCGGTTCGCGAGTCGGTTCAGCAAAGCAATCTGGTCGGGATGCGGTTCAACACGATTGGTGTCAGCGACGGGATTTCGATGGGAACCGAAGGGATGTCGTTTTCGTTGCAATCACGCGATTTGATTGCGGACTCCATCGAAACGGCGATGTCCGCCCTGTGGTACGACGCGCTCGTGGCGCTACCTGGTTGCGATAAGAACATGCCCGGTTGCCTGATCGCCGCAGGACGTTTGAATCGGCCCGCTTTAATGATTTACGGGGGCACCATTCAGCCCGGTTCCTGTGAAGGGAAAATGGTTGATATCAACACGGCAAACGAAGTTTACGGCGAATACCTGGCCGGGCACATTACAGATGAACAGCGCAAGGATATCATCCGCAAAAGTTGCCCGGGGGCGGGTGCGTGCGGCGGAATGTTTACCGCCAATACGATGTCGATCGCGATGGAAGCCCTGGGCATGTCGCTGCCTTACAGTTCATCCACACCGGCTGAAGACGAAAAGAAGCTGAAGGAGTGCCAGACGGTTGGCGATTCCATTCACAACCTGTTGAAACTCGATCTCAAACCGCGCGACATCATGACAAAGCAGGCGTTCGAAAACGCGATTACGATGATCATCGCGCTGGGCGGTTCGACAAACGGTGTGCTGCATTTGATCGCCGTGGCCCGGTCGGTCGATGTTCCGCTCGGTTTGGATGATTTTCAACGTATCAGCGATAAGACGCCACTTCTGGCGGATATGCGTCCCAGTGGCAAGTATTCCATGGTCGATTTGCACAAAGTCGGCGGAACTCCTGCAGCAATGAAATATCTGCTTGAAGAAGGCTATCTGCACGGCGATTGCATCACCGTCACCGGAAAAACAATTGCGGAAAACCTGAAAAATGTGGATGACTTCGAAGCCGGTCAGGACGTTGTTTATCCGCTTTCCAATCCGATCAAAACAACTGGCCATCTGCAAATTCTCAAAGGGAATCTCGCACCGGATGGCGCGGTTGCAAAAATTACCGGTAAAGAAGGAACCAAGTTCACCGGCCCGGCTCACGTTTTTGATTGTGAAGAAGCAATGATTGAGGCGGTTGAGCAGAACAGAATCAAAAAGGGGGAAGTGGTCGTCATCCGTTATGAAGGCCCCAAAGGAGGGCCGGGCATGCCGGAAATGCTTTCTCCAACGGCTGCGTTGGTCGGTGTGGGGCTCGGCAAGCATGTCGCGCTCATTACCGATGGCCGGTTTTCCGGTGCGTCCCACGGGTTTATTGTCGGACATGTTACCCCTGAAGCTCAGGAAGGTGGCCCGATCGCGCTGGTGCAGAATGGCGATGAAATCACGATCGATTCCAACGAAAACCGAATTTACGTCGCAGTTTCTGCAGAAGAACTGGCCAAAAGAAAAGCGGCCTGGACGATGCCACCGTATCGATACAACAAGGGAACACTGCATCGCTACATTATGACCGTCAAATCCGCCTCCCTCGGTTGCGTAACGGACGAAGCATAACAATTCAAACAGTGGCAACAGTCGGAGACGTTATCAAACACTACAATAGCGAAGATCGTTACCTCAACCGATAACACGCTGTATCCCAGCGCGGCTGGTTCATTCTGATAGCTGTAACCAAACTGATATTTTTCTAAATTTTGCGAGCCGTTCGCAAACTTTTACCGCTAGTATCACAATGTACGATACACTACAGACTTCCGGAAACGAAACCGTATTCAATCATGTTCGGACAAATTCAGCCGACCCAATTTGATATCGAATTTTCGCTGCTTGGCGTTCCCGTCAGAGTGAACCCGTTTTTCTGGTTGGTCTCGGTTATCTTTGGCTGGGGTTTGGGGGAAGCGCCGCTGATCGCTCTGTGGGTCATCGCGGTTTTCTTTTCAATTCTGGTTCACGAAATGGGACACGCAATGATGGCCAGAGCATTCGGCTATTCGCCTCACATCGTGCTGCACCAGTTTGGAGGATACGCCAGTTTCATTCCCGGACACAGGCACACACTGGGAAAATCGATTGCGATTTCCCTGGCTGGGCCGTTCGCCGGTTTTACCCTGTACGCGATCGTCTGGGGAATCTTCGAGCTTCTTTACACAAACGAAATTGAATTATCCCGCGGGCTGATTGCGCTGTTCAGTTTCCTGTTTCATATCAATCTGTACTGGGGGCTGGTGAATCTTCTTCCCGTGTTGCCTCTGGATGGCGGTCAGGTCTGTCGGGACACTCTGCTTTCATTCCGCAGTCACGATGGTGAAACGCTGGCGATAAAAATCAGTATCGCGGTTGGAATTATGATGGCGATCTACTTCCTGCAACATGATGAACGCTACCCCGCGATCCTGTTCGGATTGCTCGCCCTGAGCAACTTTCAGACGCTGAATCACCGTAACAATTCCTGGTAGAATGCGTCTGCCAGAATGCGTGGGGTGCAACTGCAG